>CAIVNC010000037.1 GCA_903907165.1 Candidatus Buchananbacteria bacterium | reverse complement strand
CTTAAGCCTTATCTGTTTAGTAATAATGGGTAAAACCCATCTCAAACGCTCTCCTAGGGCGTCACTTGGTAATTTGGTACACATAGGGCTGTATCTTGGCATATTGCTTGGAAAACCGCCATATGTGTGTACACATTACCCCAAAGTATTGACAAAAAGCGAAAAATGTGCTAGGCTAGTTTTAAGTTCTTTTCAAAATGAGTTTGTGGTACTGCCCAGTGCTTGAGTTAATCATTAACTTTATTATTGGGCAGTAACACAATAAAAAAATCAAAAAACATAGAATGGGAGAAAGATCATGAGCGCTAAGAAAAAAGTCAGTAAATTGCCAGAAAAGACCGATTGCCTTCAATGCATTGATCTGAGCCGGTTTAAGCAAGGATTGTGCGAAGATGAGGTGACTCTTGCAAGAGTAAGAGAGTCTTTCCGATTGGCCGGCATCAAGTTCGAGGAGTCAAAGAGGGGAGAGTTGAGTACCCTTGTCGTTTATGATCCGACGCGGTATGCGTCTTATTCCAAAATGTTCAATTCCCTTTCTTCTGATAGGGGAATCTTGGTTTGTGATGAAGGCTTTGCGCATTTCTTGGCGAACAACCTCGTGGAATTGGTAAATTGCGTCATTTATTTCCTGTTTGGCTGTGATGATAATGTGGCTCTTGTCTTTGTGTATAATAACGGAGTGTTTCATGTATCTGTCGATGACGTCAAGAGCGATCGTTCCTGGTGGGGCGACTATCACTATCATCTCATCGTCCCACAACCGCTGACCGCTGATCCAAAGAAGATATAGAAATGGAGAAGGATCATGAACACCGAGAATAAAGTTGGTGGATTGCCGGAAGAGACGGTCTGTCTTCGACTTATTGATCCGAGCGAGTTCAAGCAAGGACCGTGCGAAGACGAGGAGGTCCTTTCAAGAGTGAGAAAGGCTTTTCGATCAGCAGATCATCATGAGAATTCCGCTGGCGTCGAGTTTGGGAGTCCAAGAAGTGGATCGGGCAACTTTGCCGTTTATGATCTGACGGGTAATTATTCTTATTCTGGAATGATCGATTCTCTTTCTTCCGACCCAGAAGAACTGATCTGTGGTAAGGAAGTAACGCACTTTCTGGCTAATAACCTTGAGAGGCTGAGAGGTACCGTTCATTTCCTACTTGATCTTGATAGTGTGGCTAGTGTCAGTTTGGGCTCTGACAACTCACTCCGTGTAGAAGTTCACTACCTCGACTGTGATAATCTGTGGCTTGGTTTCTATGGCCGGAGCTTTATCGTCCCGCAATCATAGACCACTTGATTCTCATTGATCTTCGAACCTTCAACCCTCAAGTCGCATCACGTTACCCACACGTTGATGCGGCTTGAGGGTTTTTTATTTTTGGGTTGAAAAAAAACGCGATTTATTGTAGTATAAGAATATCAAATTTAACCTAAATTTATGTTTAATTATCGAGAATTTTTGAGCTCTGGCGGGGAAAAGAAGTGGCAGGACGAGTGGGAGAAATCTGAGATCGACCGGGCTGAAGATTTTGGCGCCAAGCCGAAGAAATATGTGTTAGATATGTTTCCTTATCCATCAGGAGCTGGGCTTCATGTTGGCCATCCTGAGGGCTATACGGCTACTGATATCTATTCTCGCTACTTCCGACTAAGAGGCTTTAATGTTCTTCATCCGATGGGTTGGGACGCTTTTGGTTTGCCGGCGGAAAACTATGCTATCAAAACCGGTACTCAGCCAAGCATTACCACTACTCAGAATATTGCAACTTTCAAAAGACAGATCAAGTCACTGGGTTTTTCTTATGATTGGTCTCGCGAAATTAACACCACTGATCCAAAATATTACAAATGGACTCAATGGATCTTTTTACAATTGTTTAAAAAAGGCCTAGCTTATGAAGCGACGGTGCCGATCAACTGGTGCCCTGGGTGCAAGACTGGACTATCCAATGAAGAGGTCAAAGAGGGTAAATGCGATCGTTGTGGCAGTAAAGTTGAACGTCGCGATATGCGCCAATGGATGTTAAAGATCACGGTGTACGCTGATCGTTTGCTTTCTGGTATTGAAAGTTTGGATTGGCCGGATTCAATCAAGGCTTTGCAGAGAAATTGGATTGGTCGCAGTGAAGGTGCTGAGGTTAAATTTAAAATCGCCGGTCAAGATCGAGAAATTACAGTTTACACGACTCGTCCTGATACTTTGTTTGGCGCAACTTATATGGTTTTGGCGCCAGAGCACGCTTTAGTTACAGAATTGGCAGACAAGATAGAAAATATTTCTGAAGTAAATGGTTATATTGAAAAAGCTAAAAATAAATCCGATCTCGAACGTACTGAACTGGCCAAAGAAAAAACTGGCGTCGAACTCAAAGGCATTAAGGCGATTAATCCGGTGAATAATCAAGAAATTCCAATTTGGATTTCTGATTACGTTTTGGCTTCTTATGGCACAGGCGCAATTATGGCCGTGCCGGCTCATGATGAAAGAGATTTTGAGTTTGCTAATAAATTTGGCATTGAAATTAAATATGTTATTAAGCCAAGCCAGGGGAAATATTTGATTGTTCAAAAAAGCCTGAGTCCAGAAAAATATCAAGAGCTAAAAGAAAAATTTTCCAACAATAAAATTCAAAAAGTTAGTGATAGTTGGGGCGAGTTTTTGGAAGTTTTTGTCGATAATTCGGAAGAGGAAAAATTGTTAGATTTTTTGAGCGCTAATTTACTTGGATTAAGTAAAGATGGTGGCTCTTGGTATGCTGATTCTATGGGTACAACAAATTTTATCGTCATGAAAGATAAAATTTTTGATGTTAGTAAATCTTCAGTAATTGAGGATTTTAAAAATTACGGAAAAGAAAAGGGTATTCCTGAAGAGCAACTAGATGTTGAGCTTAAATGTGATATTAATGTTGAAATTGGAGGAATGATAAACTCAGAATTTTTGAATGACCTGGTGCCAGCTGAAGCGATCAAAAAAATGACCGCTTGGCTTGAAGAAAAAGGTCTTGGTAAAAAAGCTGTCAATTACAAACTTCGTGATTGGGTTTTTTCTCGTCAGAGATATTGGGGCGAACCGATTCCGCTTGTTCATTGTGACAATTGTAAAGAAAGAATCATCAATAATTCTTTGACGATTAATTTTTACGAACAAGAAACTTGGAATCGTCTTGCTAGCGGTATGAAAACGGTAGAAAGCCGAGCTCTTAATCCAGAAGATGCAGAAAGATATTTTGGTAATGTAAAATCGGGAGACAATCTCAAGGCGGTCAATAAAATTACCAAAGAAGAAAAATATTTTGAGGTCAAAAATGTTTGGCAATACAAAGATTTGGCTGAATTTTTTAAGGACAAAGAAGTTTTGAAAAAATGCTATGCGCCAAAACCAATTCCTGAAACTTTGGAGCAAATAACAACTGATTATGATTATGCTTCCGATTATGTTGAACGGATAAATAAAAATGGTATTGTGGCTTGGGAGGTAGAAGCGGTTATTCCTGGCATCGTCGCTTGGGAAAATCTGCCTTTAACTTTGCCAGAAGTAGAAAAATATGAACCGACCGGCACTGGCGAATCGCCATTGGTACTAATTGAAGACTGGGTAAATACCACTTGTCCAAATTGTGGCGGAAAGGCTAAGCGTGAAACTAATACCATGCCTCAATGGGCTGGCAGTTCTTGGTATTGGTTAAGATATTTGGATCCAAATAACGATTCGGCCATCGCCGATCAAGAAAAAATGAAATATTGGTTGCCGGTTGATCTGTACCTTGGCGGTGCAGAACACGCTGTGCTTCATTTATTGTATGCTCGTTTTTGGAATATGGTTTTATTTGATCTTGGTATTGTGCCGCAGGCCGAACCTTTTACTAAACTTGTTAATCAAGGACTTATTCTCGGCGAAGATGGTGAAAAAATGTCCAAGTCTCGTGGCAATGTGGTTAATCCCGATGACATTATCAAAGAATGGGGAGCTGATGCTTTCCGCATGTATGAAATGTTTATGGGACCACTTGAAGATGTGAAGCCTTGGAGCACCAAAAACATCATTGGACTTTCCAGATTACTAGAAAAGATTTCTAATCAGTTTGAAAACAGAAAAGATGGTGCCAAAAATGAGGAACTGGAAACTTTGTTACACAAAACGATCAAAAAAGTTGGCGAAGATATCGAAAGCTTAAGATTTAATACCGCCATTGCCGCTATCATGATTTTGGTTAATAAAATTGTTGAAATTAAATCAGCCGACAATGATTTTTGGCAGAGATTTTTGGTTATCTTGTCGCCATTTGCTCCGCACTTGTCCGAGGAATTATGGCAACAACTTGGCCACAAGGACAGTATTTTCAAATCAACTTGGCCAACTTACAATGAAGAGCTAATCAAAGAAACAACAGTTGATTACGCCGTTCAAGTTAATGGAAAATTGAGAGGAAAATTATCTCTAGCTGTTGATGTCGGTGAAGACGAAGCGGTTGCAACTGCCAAGGCTGATGTTAATGTGGCAAAATATTTGGAAGGCCAAGAAATTAAAAAGGTAATTTTTGTTAAAGGTAAGATGATTAGCTTTGTTATCTAAATGAAAATAATTAACGGCCAAACTCTCGGCCAAGAAAAATGGGATGGTTTTGTTTCTGAACAATCCGCTGATGGTGGCTTGCTTCAATCTTGGGGTTGGGGTGAATTACAAATCTCGCAAGGCAAACAAATTTTTCGTTTGGCTGTAGAAGATAATAATGAAATTAAAGCGGTGGCGCAGGTGATTAAGCAGCCACT
Organism: Candidatus Buchananbacteria bacterium; assembly: GCA_903907165.1. GTDB lineage: Bacteria > Patescibacteriota > Patescibacteriia > 2-01-FULL-39-33 > 2-01-FULL-39-33 > CAIVNC01. The sequence continues at coordinate 29,516 of CAIVNC010000037.1, read as the reverse complement.
ACCTTTAAAATTTAATTATTTTTATCTTCCTCGTGGTCCAATTGTTAAAGATCTTAAAGACAAAGAGACCCTAGATTTTTTATTTGTTGAAATAAAAAAAATCGCTGAAAAAGAGAAGGCAATTTTCTTACGTTTCGATCCGGCTTGGCCAATTGAAAACTTAGAAGAATTAAAATCAAGAAAATTAATCAGTGTCGGCCAAGTCCAGCCCAAGAAAACTTTGATTTTAGATTTAAATTTAAGCGAAGAAGATTTGCTCAAGCAAATGAAAGCCAAAACTCGCTACAATATTAAAGTCGCGCAAAAACACGGTTTGAAATTGGCAGAAGGGGAGGAATATTTTGAAGATTTTTGGCGCTTGATGGAGCAAACTTCCGATCGCGATGAATTTTCGGCGCACAGTAAAAAATATTACGAAAAATTAGTAAAAGTTCTTGGCAAATTTGGCCTCGTTGATTTACTTGTGGTCAAAGATGGCGACAAAGTTGCCGCCGCGATGATTGCTAGCTTCTTCGGGCATTGGGCAGTGTATCTTCATGGCGCTTCCGATTATAATTTGCGTGATAAAATGGCGCCATATCTGCTTCAGTGGCAGGGGATTCTGTTGGCCAAAAAGCTTGGTTGCATCAGTTATGATTTTTGGGGCGTTGATGAAAAAAAGTGGCCAGGAGTCACAAGATTTAAAGTCGGTTTTGCGCCAGAAAAAAATCTAACCGAATATGTCGGCGCTTGGGATGAGAGTTATCGAAATTTTTGGTATAATATTTACAGACGAATTAAATAAAGTTCTTTCGCCGCTTTTTTCAAAAAAAGCCGGCACCAAAAAACTTGCAAGCTAAAAAATCATGGCTGAATTTTAGGCTTCACTCACTAAATCGCCAAAGTCGCAGTAGCTCCTGGGGTGATTTGCCTACGGCCGTTCGTTCCCGCCTAAAATCAGCACAATATTTTTTAATGTTTGCTAGGATGCGGAATTCAAATGCGGAATCAAAATACAAATAACATTCATACATTTAGATGCTTGGTAAATTAAAAATTTTCTTTGGTGGTTTTTTTGCCAGCAGTCTGGCTCAACAGGTTAAGGAGCTTTACTCTTCGACTTTGATTTTAAACTTTGCCGCCATGGCCATAAGTTTATTCGAGCCGGTTTTTTTGTATTTGATTTTTATCAAAACTCATGATCTAGCTGGATCATTGCAGTTGGTTTTGTATTTTTATCTTGTTGTTTACGCTTTGTATTTCGTCCTGCTGCCACTTGGCGCCAAGATTGCTAAGGGTTTTGGTTATGAACACACCATTGCGCTCAGCACGGTGTTTATGGTCATTTATTATGCCTGTCTTTTTGCGGGTCAGTTTCATCCTTTGACCTTGTGGATTGCAGCTGTTGTTTACGCCATCGACAAGGCGCTTTATTGGCCAGCTTATCACGCCGACTTTGCTCGCTTTTCCAATAACGGCGAACGCGGTCGAGAAATTAGCAACCTAACAGTTTTGAATTCGGCCGTCGAAGTTATCGGACCTCTTGGCGCCGGCTTTATTTTGAAGTTTTACGATTTTAAAATTCTATTTATTCTGGCTTCAGTTTTGATTTTCTTGTCTAATATTCCAATGCTGATTACCAAAGAAAAAGTTCAGCCCAAGCCGTTCCCATATTTTGAAGCGTATAAAAGGTTGTTTAGCAAAGAGCGTCGCCGTTATTTTTGGGCGTATCTCGGTTTTGGCGAAGAGTTGATTGCTATGGTTATCTGGCCGATTTTCATATATTTAGTTGTCGGAGATTTTCTCGGTCTGGGTTTGATTTCTGGTTTTTCAATTATTTTAGCGACGGCCGTGTATTTATATATTGGCCATATTAGTGACAAACATGATCGCCGAGTAGTTTTGCGAGCTGGTTCGATTTTTTATTTCTTCGGCTGGTTGTTTAGGTTACTTGCTAGAACTGTCATGGGAATATTTATGATTGACTCTTATTCGCGCATCACCAAGCAGGCGGTCGTCATTCCGATGATGTCTGATGTCTACCAAGAGGCGAAAGAGGAGTCGGTCATGGGCACGGTAGTCTTCTTTGAGATGGCATTGACAATTGGCAAGATTTTGGCTATGCTACTTTCTATTGCGCTATTGAATATTTTTGTTCCAGGCTGGAATGCTTTGTTTATTCTGGCTGGCGTAATGTCTTTGTTATATCTCAAGTTCTAAGTAAATTTGTCATCCTGGACTTGATCCAGGATCCAAATTCCGTATTCGTGTCATCCTCGCGAACGCGGGGATCCAGATTAACTTCCATCTTTTCGCCGCTTTTTTCAAAAAAAGCCGGCACCAAAAAACTTGCAAGCTAAAAAATCATGGCTGAATTTTAGGCTTCACTCACTAAATCGCCAAAGTCGCAGTAGCTCCTGGGCGATTTACCTACGGCCGTTCGTTCCCGCCCAAAATCAGCACAATATTTTTTAATGCTTGCGGGATGCAAATTCAAATACAAATACAATAAATTAAAAATTAGAAATTACCCCAATGCCCCTAAATTCTCTAAAAATCCAAGAACTTTGTGCTGCTTATGGCATTGTCCCGGCTAAATCCCGTGGACAAAATTTTTTAATTAACGATAGTGCGCTACAAAAGATTGCTGAGGCTGGAGAATTAACCTCAAAAGACACGGTTTTGGAAGTTGGTCCTGGCTTGGGAGTTTTGACTGACGAGCTGATTAGTCGCGCTGGTCGAGTGATTGCTGTAGAATTAGACAAAAAAATCCTTCAATTTCTGAAACAAAAATATGTTAATGTTACTAATCTTGAGCTAATCGAAGCTGATATTTTACAACTAAATTTAAACGAAATTGGCCTAAAAAATGGCGAGTATAAGGTTATTGCCAACTTGCCATACAACATTACCTCATTTTTCTTACGACTTTTCCTAGAAAATAGCCAAAATAAGCCAAAAGAAATGGTTTTAATGATCCAAAAGGAGGTGGCTGAACGTATTGTGGCAACGACTGGAGAGATGAGCGTACTGGCTGTAATGGCTCAATTTTACGCTAAGGCGAGCGTAGTACTTGAAGTGCCGAAAGATAGCTTTTGGCCATCGCCAAAGGTGGATTCGTCAGTTATTCGGCTAGAATTAAAGAAAGATTTGCCAGCAATTGATATTAAAAATTTCTTCAGAATAGTAAAAATAGGTTTTGCAGCCAAGCGCAAACAGCTTCACAATAATTTATCCAATGGTTTGCATTTGCCAGCCACAACTACCAAAAAGATTTTGACGGATATGGGATTTGACGAAAAAGTTAGAGCTCAGGAGTTGGGAGTAGAGGATTGGGTGAAGTTAGTAAAAAATTTGACAGATTAAATATTTTTGAGGATCAAAAATCAGGCCACGAAGCCTGATTTTTTGTTTTTAATTTTTAGCCAATTTCTGTTTTAATATAGTGGATAACTTTTGTTTTTTTATTTTGTTAGTTTGGCTATTTTGTGCTATAATTTAATTAATAATTTATCCACAAAGTTAAATTTCATGGAAGGTGAGCGCAAATCTCAGAAGGATAGCTCAGTAGAAGAAGAAAATGACGGCAACGCCAGTGTTTTTTTTGTTAATAAATCAAATTCTAGTGCGGAAAATCCACCTCGACATCGCAATGAAAAAATAATAATCAGTGTTTTGATTGTCGTGGGTATTTTAGCTATTTTTTTTGGCGCAAAATCGTTTAGTGATAATATTTTTTATCCAACTTGGTTGAGAATGGATAATGCTAGTGTCAGTGATAGCCAGGATTTGGCTGAGGTGCAAGCTTTAAAAAATAAAGACACAGATGGTGATGGGTTATCTGATTATGATGAGACATATGTTTATCGTTCTAGTCCTTATTTAGCTGATAGTAATAGTAATGGCATTAATGATAAGCAAGAAGTTTTGGCGGGGAAGGATCCGAGTTGTATCGGAGATAACTGCGGCTTGTTGCCAGTAGATGTTTCTTCCACCTCAATTAATTCTGTGCCAAAATTAGGACAAGACGATAGTCAAAATATTTCTTTCACACCAGCTCAATTACGTGAAATGCTAATTAGTTCGGGTATTGCAAAAGAAGAGGTGGATATGCTCAATGATCAACAGATAATTGTCTTGTATCAAAAGGCAGTTAGTCAGCCAGATGGCGTGGCACCAAGTGCCAGTGACATAGATCAGACGATTCAAGAGTTGCAATCATTATCGACTACCACCAATATCGCCGTGCCGAATTCAAATATTTCTAATTCGTCAACCTCAGTAGTAGCAGCTCCCAATACATCTGCCTTAAATGATTTGAAAAATATCTCCATGGCTGATTTTCGTCAATTACTTCTGACCAATGGCATGCCAAAGGCTACGTTGGATCAAATTAGCGATGAGCAGTTGAAGCAGATGCTTGATCAGCAGTTGAGCAATGCTAGTAGTACAAAAAAATAATTAAAACAGACATTAGATTTTACTTATAAGTATGAAAAAATTGTTTACTAAAAATATATACATTGCTCTCATCTCCGGATTTTTTATTTTTAGTTTTGTTAATTTATTTTTTGTTAAAGGTGCTGAAGCGGCAGTGTTAACTCCGGCTTGGTTTTCGACTGTTCAAGCCAAATGGGACATGGAGTCTTCGTATACTGACTTAACTAAGGCCTTTGCGGCCTTAATGGATTGTAAGACTTTCGAATCAGAGTCTGATTTTCAGGGCATAGCAGATCAAGTACAGGAATCGACAATCGTAGATAAATATTTTTTGGGAACTGGCGTTGACATGGCTGGAACAAAAAATGCTATTCAGATGATGCAGGATAATGCTAAAGCTGATGCTAGTATGAACTGTCAGACAGAAGCAGCAAAATATACTGCTGCGATGAACGCTTATACTACCAAGGAGTCTGATTATAAAAAGGCTTTGACAACTTCCGAAAAAGAAACTTGGGAGGATATTACCGCTACGGCCTTCAATAAAATGAAAACTCAGTTGTTTTTAACTTTTGCTGAAAAGTCAGCAACCTACTTGGCTTCGGCAGCAACTGGACAGAAACCATTATACTACACCGAAGGCATAGAGCAGTTGCTTATCAATACTGGCGATGCTGCCGTTGGAGCTTTCATTGATTCGGTAAGTAAAGATATAAAAGTAGATCTTTGTAGTCCAGATTTCAACGTTCAGGTCGGTATTTCTCTTGGCTTGGCTCAAAAAGCCCCTAAGCCAAAATGTACGGCTTTAAAAATGTTTAATAATTGGAAAACGGCATCAAAAAATGCTAATTTTTCCTTTGACTATAATTCTTCCCTTAGTGTCAACAACACTGAAATGGGTTATTTTTTGGTCAAGAATTCCGAACTTAATCAGTACGTTTCACAAAAGAAGATTAATGATACCATAAATTATGGATTGGCGGCTGGTTTTAAACCAATTCAAAATTATGCAAAAGAAATTTTAACTCCGGCTCCGGTAAATCAAGATAAAGCTAATAAAATAGGCGATGCTGCCACAAAATCTTATACTGAAAAAGTTTTTACCGGAACTGGCGCCGATGTTTACAATGCCTTGGGTATATTTTTGAGCACCTTTATTTCTCAGACCGTTTCATACTATGCCAATGGCATGTTCCATCCGTCTAATTCTAATAGTTCAAATTCTAGTGGCTCCGGGGTTGCTGTTAGGAGTAATAGTAACGTAATTCTAAATTCCCAGGCTTCACCTGAAAATAATAATGAACAGGCCGCTCAAGAAAATTCTTTGAAATACTTCAAGGATAATGGTAAGGTCGGCAGTCGTGATGATATTTTAATCAAGTTATCTCAATGTCAAGACGTTACAAATCCTGGACCAACGGATTGCGTTATTGATGCTGAATTATATAATGCTATTAGTAGTCATAAATTGGTCAGTGATTTGCCTGATAATATTAAAAATAGAAAATTTGCGCCAAAGATTAATAATGTCAATAGCTTAAATACAGAAATATCTTTGCGTAGCGTTATAATTTTGCGCCAGTATAGAATCGTGCCGGTTGGCTGGGAAATTGCTGCTGAGTATCTTTCCAAGCAAGACAGGGTTTATACCTTGGGAGATCTTATTAATTCCTTTGATGCTTCAGTCCCAAATTTTAATGGTGATGCTAATTTGATAAATCTTGTTGATCCGTATTGGGTATTAAAATCTCCAGATGTATTTTGCCGCCGAGTTGGTTATGGCCCTAATGCTAGCAATGGAGATCAAATAGTTAGAAAAGATGGTTATTGCGCTGATCCCCAGCAATGTTTGGAAGAAGATGATAAAGGTAATTGTTTATCGTATGGTTACTGCACAGAAGAGGCTAGAATTTTTAATTTTGGCGGCCAGAAATGCCAGCCAAGATATAATACTTGTACGACTTTTCAAAGCCGACAAGGTCAGGTTCAGTCTTATTTAGCCAATACCCTTGATTATCGTTACTGTAATGCGGGCAATGTCGGCTGTTCTTGGTACAGTACAGCGTACAACACGGTTGACAACTACTGGGAGCACAGTGCTACTTCCACTGAGTTGACTGAATGCGTCTCTCCTGATGGATGTCAAGTGGGTACGATTCACGATAGTATAGTAGAGCAATGGAATAGTGTTAGTGATTACGGCTACATTACTATGGATAAGCCTTGCAATGAACCCAATGGTTGTCACTTTAATGATGCTACTTGTACGGTGCCATTTATGGGAATTAGATGCAGGATAGACGGTTGCAACAATGAAGATATTTTAACCGGCATGAATGGAGATTTCAAATCTTGCGGAAGTGGAAGTAAAAGCTGGGATGCCGCCACATGGGATGAAGATGGCTCTCATAGTTATAATTTGAATAATAACTTTTCTTGCACTGTCGGTCAGGGTAGAACCAATAATGCTTTTCGGTTACTTTCTTCCGCTAATAATTCTGAATTCTTCGCTGACTTAAAGGGCATTGGAATGGCTACTGGTACCAATTACAAATTAAGTTTTTATACCAAAGGAAATCTCGGCGGATTGGGTGGAGTAAAAGTTGAGGTTGTATCCGGCAATAATTTTACGGGCTCATCACTTGGTTCCGTTGTATTAGACACGACCAATGTCAACGATTATTGGCAACAGTATTCTTTTACTTTTCAAAATCAAAATGATCTTACCGGCATTATCAAAATAACTTCTTTAGATCAAACTTCCGCCAATGTTTTGTTTGACGATTTCAAATTGGAACAGATTGATCAAAATTGCACCGCTAATCCCGTCTGGCTGAGCCTTGGCTATGGATCGGTTGATCCAAACAATAATCAAAGGATTGATTTGGATAGAGATGCCGCAACATGTGATGCTCAAGATGCCGGTTGTAGCCAGTTTATTCGCACCAAGGCTGGATTAAGTAGCGATTTAATTCCAAATGGCGGATTTGAAGATTGGGCTAATGGTTTGCCTGTCGGTTGGACTAATGTTTCTTGGAAAAATTGGAATATGCCAGTAAATAGTTCAACTGTTTCAAGGTCGTCTGTCAGTAGTGAGGGACAGGGCTCGGCGATGATTGGTAATGGACTGGGTAAAGTTAATGGTATTGCCACTCCCAAGATAGCAATTAGGCCAGATGCTAATTATATTTTGAGCGGAGAGTGGTCTGGGGTTTCTTCTATTGCCACTACTTCAATTTCGTTTAGATTTTTTGATGCCAGCGGAGATGAGCTTAGTTCATCATCCATGGAGTCCATGTTTTATAATGGCCAACACAATGTTTCATATACCAATAAATTAAATTACAATGATGGACTATCTGGTCCGTGGTATAGTGATAATTATCTAGCTGTTGGTTATTGGAATGCCACTCTGGGACAAAATTTCCAACAATTCCAGTCAACTTTTAAAACCACGGGCGACGCCTTTTATGTTCAAATCGCATTTCAAACCTATGATGGTTCTAATGTGCCAAGCCCTCAAAATTATTTTTACCTAGACTCTCTTAAATTGGAAGAAGTGCCTTACAATGCTACTTTGCCAACTCTTTTATCTAGTTATAGTTCATACGATCCGAGTCAACGTAATGGTGTTGTTTCTACGACCTATGGCGGATCACTTGATTTATCTTCCCAAGTGACTTATTTGAAAAAAGCGCCAGACTATTATCATTGCTATACGGATAGTTATGGAGATTGGCCGGTTGATCAAGCCAGCTTGTTAAAAGTTTTAAATCAGAGCAGTTCCAGTCCAGAGTGTTTAAAATATACTCCAGTTTGCAGTTCAGATGAAGTCGGTTGCGAGGCTTATACACCAGAAAATGGTGATCCGACAATTCCCGGTATTGCCAGACAAAGCGATATTTGTCCTTCTGAATGCATAGGATATCAAGTTTATAAACAAGAACCGACAGATTTTATTTCTTCCAGATATGTCCGTTTTATTGCTGATAATAAGTTAAAATACTGCTCTGCTCAAGAAGCTGGTTGCGATGAGTTTACTAATTTAGATAATGTTAGTAGTGGTGGCGAACAAAGAGAATATTATACCAGTCTTAAGGCTTGTCAAAAGTCAGACGGAGTTACTGATGGAGTTTTCTATACTTGGGAGGGCAGTGACACTAAAGGTTATCAGCTAAAGGTTTATAATTTAAAAATTAGCCAGAGTGACAGTTTAAATCCTCATGCTCCCTGTACTAATTTGTATTATCATGATGATGGCAGTAATTATTGTGGCGATGTTACAAGTACTCCTGGTGATTTGAATAATATTTTACAGCCGGCTCTTAATGCCACGCATCAGCCAGGTTTAAGCGGATATTTGAGTTATCTTCAAAACAATGAAACGATAACAAGTAGTACGATATTAAATCAGCCCATTGCCAACGCTTTGCATAATTATGGCATTTGCTTGAAGCAAGAAATAAGAGGTTATGCAACCACGACTTATACGACTAGTACTGTCGTTATTAGTCCTGGAACAATCGCAGTCGTCACCACGGTGGATTTCGTTTCCATTAGTCAGAATCCTAATTGTAAAGAATTTTATGATGTTAATGGCGATATTAGCTATAAGTTAATATCAGATGCGGTTACGGTCTCTGACGATTGCCATCCGTATCGTCGAACCAAAACTCAAAATAATGATTACATGGCCATGTCTGATTGCCAAGTAAATCATGGCTGGTGGACTGGTAGTAACGTGGCTAATACGGCAAGAACGAGCAATGAATGTGTTTATATGGCGATTCCGGGAGAGGGCACAATCTGCTCCAAAGACGCGGTTGGCTGCCGTGAATTTTCTGGCAATAAAGCCAATAACGTGGCCAATATTTCCTTTGATGATTTTGAGGTGGCTAATTCAGTTTGGTCCAATGAAAGTTATTGGGATGGAGGTATTTTGAGTACTGAATCCAATTATCCCGGAGGAGAATCATTTAAGGGTACGGGCGGTTCAATATCTCGTTTACTTGCTGATAGTGGTGGCAATAGCTTGATTGAAAAAAATAAATCCTATATTCTGAGTTTTTGGGCAAAATCCAGTTCAACTAGTGGTTTTAATTTTAAGTCAATCGGACTTGCGGGAAGCAGTACTATAAATTACTTTTCTAATATTGATGAATCTTCAACTTACCCCACGGTTAAGGTTGACGGCGAATGGCGCTACTATGAGCTAGGCCCGATTTTTGTGACAAATATTGACAAGGGTTCGTATAAGTTAAAATTCCAGTTGGAAAGCGATACAGATGTTGTTTTCTTGGATAATGTCTTGCTTAAAGAAGTTAAGGATGATATTTTTGCCATAGAAAATACTTGGTTCACGCCGTTTAGTTGTGATAACGACCTTATGGATCCAAGTGGCCAAAATGCCTATTCTGCCAACGTATCTCCTTATTGTGCGACCGCTGGCGATCCCTCCAACCTCAGGCGATGCCTGCCTGGTTGGATGATCGGTTGTGAAGCCTACAAAGATAGATCTGATGCTGAATTTAATTTGAAATCTTTTTCCAATCTTTGTCGGCCAAAAGCAGTCGGTTGCGAGGCTATGATTGATACCCATAATTCCAACTCTCCGGTAGCTCAGACCTTTAATTCCGGAAACGCTGCCGAAGTAACGGTGGCCACCGATTCCATGGCCTACTTGGTTAATGATGGACAATACCAGTGTTCTGCTGATAACAAAGGTTGCACCAGTTATGGCTTGCCAAAAATTACTACTCGCGACGAAGTGGTTGGTTATGATAATGTTTATCTAAAAAATAATCCCGACAGGTATTCAACTGATTTGTGCAAAGATGAAGAATTGTGGTGTGATGAGTTCACATCAGACAGATCAACTTCTTATTTCAAAAATCCGAGAGGAAAACTTTGCCAGTATAAAGCGATAAATAATGTTTATAATTGGTATAAAACGGATTCAAATGAAATTTGCTCTTCAACTCCATATCAGACTATTGGTTATGGGGTAGCTAAAGAAAAACTGCAACCGTTGGGAGTTTTTGATAATTTTAATAACACGACTGATGCCAATTATAATGGCTGGGTGGGATCATGCAGTTCAGATAGCAATGGTTGTACTGAATATATTGATCCTTTGGCTAATATGTATACCACTCTGGTATATGACGGAAATTTTCAGCAAAATGTCCTAGGGAAACAATATCCTCCAGACGGTTGGACATTAGACGATCCATCAAATGTGACTTCTAGTACGATTAGCCAAACGGTAAAGTTAGATTTGGATACTTTGTATACATTATTCGCTAGAAACAGCTATGTGATTAAGTTGATGTGTAGCAGTACTGAGGTCAGTTTCTGGTCTCCAGATAATAGCGCAGTCATTAGTACTACGACATCGCAAACCATAATAACCTTACCGAGAACTAATGGAGTTACTTCCGAAGCTTCCACTAGATTCTATTTAGTTGCTCCCGCTAGTTCTAATAAGAGACAGACAAAATGCGCTATTCAGGCGAATGGCAGTGGTGTTAGATATCAGGGCGCTGAAGAGTTGGTTAAACTAGTCAAGACAGGAGTTTATTATTACCAATCAGGCACGGTTAATAGAACTGATTGCAATGGACAAGTTGATTATAAAAATGGCTGCGTTCTATTCAATGAAAGAAATGCGGTTGATTATGCTGTTGCTAGCAGTACTAGGAATTATGACTATCTAAAATTTGGCGCTCAACAAACAGACATTGTTGTCCAGCCGGCATCGCCAGTTTCTGGCAATGATTCCAACTCTATATTAAGAGTTACCCCAGATCGCAAATGTGCTGCTTGGCTTTATTGCGCCAGCTATTCCAAGCCATCAGTCGCCTTGTCTGACGCCCAAACCGCCCTAGCTTTTAACAGAAATGATAAATGCCTTGATTTAGGGCTGTGTCGAGCCATCGATGAAAAGGGTAATTGCCTTAATTTCAATTCAGAAAAAGATCTCAATGTTTATTATAGAGGACTAATGGATGTCAATAAATCAGGTTATGCTAAACTTGGCAGTTATAGCTTGGGTATTGATGGTTTATTGCCCTTCCAATCAATGTATCAGATAGGAACCAGCGCCTTTGTTCCTAATGGCGGTTTTGAATCTTTTGATGAGAAGAATGACGGAGATCAGCCTGTTGGTTGGTATTCTGATAGCAGTCAAGATCCTCTAAAAGCAGCTCAATGGAAGCCGGAATATTTCTCAGTGGTTGTTAATCCAAATCAGGCCTATGGGGATGTAGCTTATTTAAGACTTAATGGAAATAATACGGTTATTTCCACAGTTGTAAATTTACCAGAAAATATTGATTACACTTTGACCTATGCAGTCAATACTCAAAATCTTTTGCCTCAAGATGGTACTGCCAATTTTATTATCACCGCAGATCCATATCGTGGCTCCATATTTGCCGGTAATGATACTGTTGTTGCGAGCGGAAAGGGCTGGCAAAGGAGATCGATTATCTTGCATGTTACTGGCGGTGGTGTCCAGACTGTAATTAGAATGAAAAATGTCGGCGCAACTGGAGGCTATTCTATGATTGATAGCGTAGAAATAAGCCCCAGACTAGCGACTACTAATCAGCCGATTAGTGATGATAATCTAGTTAGTAGAAGCTGTCGGCTTTATCCTACTGATAATGCTTTATCTTGCAATTATATCTCCTCTGGTAATTTTTATAGTAGCTGGTATGGCTATTGCGTAATGAAAGATCCGTTAAATCCTCAAAATTGCTTGCAATGGTGGCCAATTGATCAAGTAAGAGGAGACAATACCGATGAGGTTCAAACTTATCAGGGTCAAGCACCTTTATATTATTGTATTAATGATGGAAAGCAAAGCATGTTTAGTAAGATTTATTTTGGCAACGAGCCAATTAATAAGGGCGCCGAGCCTAGTCCGACTTGGTTTAATAATATACATAAATGGATGCTTCCTGGGAATGATGACGGTGTTAAATTGACTTATCCGAATAATGATAGTGATATAGTCGTTGGTTACCAGAGACCAAGTAATACTTTTCTTTTGAAAACCGGTCAAGAATTAGTAGCTGAATTTACCAATAAGGTGTTCACTTGCGATGCTACTTGTCAGGCAAAGTTCGTAAATCCAGGTGGAGAATGTTACATTGGAAATAAGATTACTGGATTTATTCCTCATGGTCTTGGCCTAGAAATTCCTAGGTTTGGAACAAATAGATTTGTTTGGACGCCAAAAGTCTTAGATCCTCTTTCAGTTGGGGACGAAGCTTGTTTCATAAACGGCGGTAGTGATAGCCCGGATTGTATGAGTAAGTATTCTGGTAATTGCGATTATCCTTACAATACCACTTCTAGCTGTGAGTATTTAACTCGTGATTATCACGGCAAGGATTTCATTATCAATGATTCAGTTGCTGGAACGAATATGAATGATTGTTGGACGCAAGCCAATCTGGCATATTTTGAAGGCGGCGGTGGCGGTTCAAAATATGAAGTTTATGGTAGAGATGCTATTACAGGTAATTGGCATCTAATGATGCCAAATCACGGTGATCGTATTACGCAACCGCCATTCTTCTTTATGGCCACAGTTGATTTTACTAATGGTCAACCGTTCGTGGCTAATGCTTTTAAGGTTGTTTGTACAAAGGAGGATGGTTATGAAGGTTCGCCAGAATGTGATTTAACTGGTTTGCAATGGCAGAATTATATCACTAAGGGCGATAACAGTTCTTGTCAGACAATAGTTAAGGCAGTTGATGAATTTGGCCAAGGAACACCATTCTTTAGCAGGTTAATAGAAGGATCACCATATGTTTTGCCAAATGGGTATAGATATGGTACTGATTATGATCCATATGGTACGGCTGTTTTTAACGACCAGCCAGAAACAATAGATTCTAATGTTAATAAAGAAGGTAGTCAGCCATTGATCGCAAGTATTCCAGATTATAATTTTCCCAAACCGTATCAGGTAAGATCAGGAATGATGTACGGTTGTTATTCGGCCGTTGATTCTGCTAGTAATCTTAATATTATTTCCGGTTTAATAGATAGCGGCATGAGAATGGGTTTTTGTGCGGTCAGTGGCTATATGTGTAGTCTTGATAATTATCCGAGTATGGTTTGTTCTAAAAATGATCAATGTGTTGTGAAACCAACTCCAGCCGAGTCCAAAGCCGACTTCCAACAGTATTTTACTAACAGTACGTGTGCTTATGATGCAAGTGGTAAGCCCACTAATAATGGCACTACCACTCTTGGCAATCTTTTTGCTAAGGATTACGGTTGGTGGACTTGGAGAGACTCGGAATATATTAGAAATCCTGTTGCTTCTGCTATAACACCAACCAATTACGCTGTTGTTTCGCCGATAGTGACAAGCGTGCAATTCAATAATTACAATGTTAACGGCAATGCCTCAGCTTTTATTAATACGACCTCTACTGTCGGCAGGAGCACGGTCATGTTCAGCTTCAATGTAATTGACAGCCCCGAACAATTGCCGCTCAAGAAATATACTATTGATTGGGGTGATGGATTCAATAGTGAAAATAATGCCAGTCTCTCCGACAAATCAGATACTAGTACTCCGGTCGAGATGTATCACTTCTACGATTATTGGAAAGTCCAATCGACGGCAACTGGCGCCAACGTTAACAGTTGCCCTCCGGTGATGAACGGAACTTGTTGTGATAGGGATTCTTTTGGCAACTATTGCAAAGTAAACGCGGTCGTTAATGTGGTTGACAATTGGGGTGCCACTGGCTCGGCCAGCGCTCTATTCACTATTTATGAGGATAAATAATACAAAATGAAATTTTTCTCTTCAAAATTTAAATATCGTCAGATCTTGGCAATTCTTTGCTTAGTGTTGGCATTTTGGGCGTTTATGCCGAGGGTATTTGCACAAGCAGTGCAACCAGGAGGAGATCCGGCTGGTAGTGGTAGTAGTCAAAGACCAGTTGACACTAGTGCCGGAGCTACTCGCACTGTACAGACCCCGCCCCCCGGGAAAGACAAATCTGTTGCAACTACTGGCAGCACTATTGCTAGCTTCCTCTCATATATTTTGTATTTTATTGCCTGGGCTTTTGGTTCGATTTTGGATTTGATGATTACCGTGATGGTTTATGTGGCTAATTATGGGAAAGCATTTACCATACCAGCAGTAGAAACTGGCTGGGTAATGGTGCGAGATCTTTGTAATAACTTTTTTATTGTTATTTTGCTGATCTCAGCAGTGGGAACGGTTTTGCAGAGAACTAGCTATAGCTATAAAAACATTTTACCTCGGCTTTTGGCGATGGCGGTCATGATCAATTTTTCCAAGTTGATGACCGATCTTTTGATTGATCTTTCTCAGATTATTATGTTAACCTTCGCTTCTCAGATTAATAGCTTACAAGGTCAGGCGATTATTTTGCAGGCGGTCGGATTAACTGGTTTTTTCAAGATGAATGCTGATAATGTTGCTAATGCGATTAAAAATACCAACGGTGTTAGTGTTTGGGATGTTATGACAGCTATGGTTTTTGCAGTGATTGTTTCTGTCTCGGCGACAGTTGTTATTTTTTGCATTACTATTATTTTAGTTTATCGCCTAGTCACTTTGATGTTCTTAATTATTCTATCGCCCATAGCTTTTGCCGGATCAATCCTTGATAGTACTAAGGGCATAGTTAGTCAATGGTGGACTAAATTGAATCAAAATCTGATTCTTGGTCCAGTTATGCTATTCTTCCTTTACCTTTCTTTTATGATAATGGCCGGTACAGGTGGAACTACTCCCAGTACGCCCAGTAGTGGTTTGCCATCCGCCGATCTCACAGCTACAGCCAGAGACGCTAATGGTAATGCCTTAAATGGAGCTAATGCCGGTGATCTAAGTGGTCTTTCTCAGACGGCTACTCCCGTTGGTGTTTTTAATTTTCTAGTTGTTCTAGGTCTTTTGGTTGGTTCATTGACTATGAGCCAGCAATTTGCTGGAGCGGGAGCTGGAGTGGCTAGTAAGGGATTGGGCGCCTTAAATAAAATGAAAAGTTGGGGGGCTGGCAAGGTTTCAGATGTTACAGGTTTTAGTACGGCCAAGGGAGTCGCTAGTCAGTATTTAAAACAAAGATCTACTCAAAAGCAAGAACTAAGACAGGAAAAGATAGAGGGGGCGACAGCTGGTTTGAAGCAGTTTACTGGCAAGGCAAAGCAAGTTGTTGCTTGGGCGCCAAATAAAATTGGCAGTGGGGCTAGCTCTGCTTGGAATAAAGTAAACGGCAAGGCTACAGCTGATAAATTACAGAAAGAAATTGCTAAGAGCAAGGAAACTCTAGAAACAAAGAAGGAAGAGAAGGATAATAAGTTTAGCAAGGTTGAACACTTGAATAATATTGAAAAAGGAGAAGTGTTCATACACGATAATGTTACTTATACTCGAAGTAAGGACGATGACGGCGTAGAAAGATGGCAGGCTAAAAATGAAAAAGGAGAGATTAAGCCAGAGAAGATTAATCAGGATGATTTGATTAATATCATGTCAACCGGAAGTAATGTTAATCGTATTGCGTATAAATCAGACTTTAGTGATGGTGGTAAAGATTATCAGTATGATGGCGCTAGAGCTGAATGGCGGGCTACAGATCAAAAGACTGGAGTTATTGAAATGATGAAAGAAAATGAATTGACGGAAAAATTAGGTGGAGTTAATAGCCAAATCATTAATAGTGAAATTTCGACTCTTGATAATGAAGTTAAGGCTAAAGAAGAAGCTAAGAAGAAAGCTGATAGAAGGCAAAAAGTGTTTAATGGTCTTGGCAAGGGAGCCTTGGTTGCTGCTGGAGCGGTATCTGGCCTTGCCACTGGAGGTGTTAGCTGGGTCGGATTGGGTGCAGCCGCCGTTGGAGGATATGCTGGCTATAAGATGGTTCCAGGAGCGGCTGATGCCGTAAAAGAAACTGGCAAGGGTGATTTGAAATTGGCCGGTAAGTATGAGGAGAAACAATTGAAGGAGGCCCAAGATAGAACCAAAGATTTGAGTAATGATGAAGTTTTGGCAACGATGGATGATGAAAGTAAGGATAAGTTTACTAAAGCGGCAGCGGCTCTTGAGGCTGTTAGTCGAAAACTAGTTTCCTCTAGTCAAGCCGGTCAGATAAGAGACAGATTGGTCAATGAAACCTTCAAGAAAGATGGAGTAAGGGGTAATGATTATATTAATAAAAAGGTTTCTGGTAAGGCCGAGGCTCTTTTGGAAAAGAATTATCCAGAACAGACCAAGATTTTCCGAGATGCTAATGTTGATCTAGAGAAACTATTGAAAGATAAAAAGCTAACTGAAGACAGTAAGGAATACAAAGAAGCCGTTGAGAAAAAAGCAAAAGCTCAAAAGGAAATCAAGGAAGGATTTGCTGATGGAACTTATAGCATGAAGGATATGAATAATGATGCCATTGCTAGAAGTATTGGTGAGATAGCTCAAGGTATGAAGACGGGGGCGTTTAGTAAGCAATTTGCTGATTTTTCAGCAGCTAAACAGGATGCGATTGTCAAGGCTTTGGATAAAAATGGAACCAAGGAGTCTAGAGAAAAATTGGCAGCGGTTAGAAGTATTGAGCGAGCTTTTGGCAAGGGAGCATCGGCTAGTGGTAATTTGGAATTAAAGGAGTACTTGAAGAAAATGAGTGCTAAGCAGTACACGGAGATTATTAATAATGGCAACGAAGAACAACAAAATTCTCTAAAAGTGGCAGTTGGCGGGAAGCCGGAATATTTACCAAAGACTATTGCAGAGAATGCCGGCAGAAGCGCTGCTAATATAAGAAAGTTTTTGGGAGTCCCTGAACCGCCAGCTGGAGGTAGCAGAAGCGGTGGCGCAGAAAGGGATAATGTCGATGATGAAGAAGAAACAACTTAATTTAAATTATGTCGGATAACGTTAGACAATTTTTAATGGCCGTAGATAATCTTTCAGAGGAAGCTAGGCTTTATTTTGAAATGGATTTGTCTGGAGAGCTACTTAAAGAATTAAACCAAAAATATCAGGTTAACGATGATTTTTTTGGAGATTTGGAAGATGAAGTGGTTATCTCTGGTTTTGATTTTGACGT
Organism: Candidatus Buchananbacteria bacterium; assembly: GCA_903907165.1. Classification (GTDB taxonomy): domain Bacteria; phylum Patescibacteriota; class Patescibacteriia; order 2-01-FULL-39-33; family 2-01-FULL-39-33; genus CAIVNC01. The sequence continues at coordinate 11,988 of CAIVNC010000037.1, read as the reverse complement.
TTTGCCAGAAATAAAATCTAAGTTCGGTCCCGATGAGCAACAAGCCAAAAAAATTGCAACTGATTTTTGGGGAATGCTTTTGTTGCCAATTAGCGAATATTTGCCTGGTAAAAAGATTAATCAAGAGATAGTTGATCTTGGTGGAAAATTAGCTGATTATCAAAACTATATCCAAAGATTTAATGATGCTATTGAGGATTATCAATTGGGTTTAGTTGAAGAGTTGACAAATAAATTCGATAAATTGATTGATCCGAAAGAGGAAGCTGAGGAGATGATTAGTTTGTTTAATGAAAGTTTACTAGTAATATTGGCCGATCAAGATCGGGAATCAATTTTTTCTCTCAATCAGGGTTTGAATTATTTATTGGCTAATGATGAAAAAATCAAAGATGCTTTGTTGTCAGAGATTGTAGATAATCAGGGTAGATTGGGTAAAGAAGCTTTACTCGTTGGTGATAAGAGTCTTGAGCCGACAATTGCAAATTGGCTTAGAGATTTTATTGTAAGGGTTGGATCAGCTTATTTTGATAATGTGGTTTTGGCTGAATATTCAGTTAATTCTACAAATGCAAAGAAGCTGTCAGCCGAAGAAAAAATATCTTTATCTAGATTATTAAAATTGTATCGTAATTTAAAATTTTTTACTCAGGTGTTTGGCGATGTGTCTATAGGGCAGAGAGAAATAATTCCTATGGATAATGTGGAGATGGGTGATGGTAAAGAAAGAATAAGGTCAAAAACACCAACGCAAGATTATGAGGAAGTCCAACTAGGGGAGATGACCGAATTAGAAAAGAGAGCGGCTAAAGAAATTTAAAACTATTAATCATGGATATTAGCTTACAAAAATTTAACAGCTTGCCCAAAGAACTGCGCGATAAAATGTCGACGTCAGAGTTTTTGAGCGTTATAGATAGTCTAGAAGCTAAATATAATTTAAAGTTGGCTTTGCCGTTTATTAAATTAGTCGTGGCTGATTTGGTAATTACTGATTTTGCTATGGATTTGGCTAACTCTGGCGTAGCACCTGAGGTTGTATCTGATATTATGGTCAAATTTTCTGAGTTATTAGTCAGATTTCGTAAGGCGCAGTCAGAGTTTAATCGGGTATCTAGGTCAACGGCCAATGCTGGAATGAAAGCTAATTTTGTTATTGATCGAGCTGATGAGGATGAAATTAAAAGTCTAAAAAATTCTGATTTGAGTGATGAAAAAATAGATAATTATGATAACTTAGCTCAAATAATCATTGATCGATTTGGCTATGAAGATAGAGATGAAATAAAAGTTAAACGTTTAAAAAATATCATTATAGCCAAGCTTCGTGATGTCAGAGATGATTTGGAAACTTCCGATTCATTGAAAAAAAGCGAGAAGGTTGGGGGAATGGATTTTAGTGATGAGCAAATTTCTAGACTTTTAGATGTTATTGAAAGCGAGAAAAATCAGCATAAAATTGTATCGGCAAAATTGACTGAGTCAAAGATAGTTTTTCCTGTTAAAAAAGAAAATGCTAATCAGTCGTCTTCCCAGCCAATTTCGTTAAAGGAAAAATTGTGGACGAGTAGTCAGTTGATGAAAAATACTAACGAAGATAAAATTTTCACTGGTCAGGCTGAGGAAAATAATCTAGCTGATAATAATCTTATCGTTGTGCCAACGCCAGATCAGCCTATAGATTTATTGGGAAAAATTCAAAACGGCTGGAACAATAGATCTTTGATTGACACCTCATTTGATAAGGAAAATATCAAAGAGATTGATCGCGAAATAAAGCCGGAAATAAAAATGGAAGGCGGTTTGCCGGTAGTAAAACTGCCAGGGGATTTGATGGTTAAATCCCAAGAAAAGAAGCTAAATCCCAATGAGCCTTTGCCTGCCGCTAGACCAGTCGTTGAATTAACTAAGAATAGTTATGTTCCACCAAAATCTTTAAGTAATCAGAGTGTTCGCAAGCCTCAGATGGATGACATTAAAGTGGTTAAGAAATTAATTGGTCCAATAGAGGAATTAGAAATGATGACCCTGATTGATTTTAGAAGATTGGCCGTTAATCCGGTTGGTTGTATTGATAAAATTAGAGATAGAATAAATCTTTTAGAGAGCCAGTCGTATGGTAATAAATTTAAGGGCGTAGAAGCTTGGAAGAAAAATGAAGTTAATAGATTTTATCGACTACTTGGACAAAAAAGCATTGAGGAAAGTAAAAGTGTTGAAGATATTATAAATGAGAGATTAAAAGAAGGTAAGCCCACTCTCTCTCTTGACGAGTTTCATGCTATAATGGAATTGAATAGAGAGTTGAGATATTAAATTTGAACCATGGATCAGATAACAGTACCACAATTTTTGGACACAGAGGATAGGATTATTGGAGAAATAACCGTCAGGCAGTTTTTGGAAATGCTGGTTGGCGGCGGTATTATTTTTATCTTATATAAAACTTGTGATTTTTCCTTATTTCTTCTATCTGGAATAGTTGTTTTTCTTTTGACTGTTCTTTTTGCTTTCGTTAAAATCCAGGGTCAATTATTTCATGTTTTTTTACTTAATGTGATTATTACTTTGAAAAACCCCAAATTAAAAGTTTGGAAGAAGGAAAAGATATTTAAGATAAAAGAAGTTAAAATAGTGCCAATCATTCAACTTAAGAAGCAAAGAACGATGGTCACTTCCTCTAAATTGTCAGAACTTTCTTTAATTGTAGATACGGGTGGATTCTATCGCGGAGAAGAAGATTTATTAAAGGATTTAAATTTAAACTAGATAAATATGGCAGTGAGACAAGCTAACAAATCAACACCGTCAACTCAAAAATATTTAAGAATAGCTGAAATTAGAGATGATATCGTGGTTTTAAACGACGGCACTTTACGAGCCGTACTTTTGGTTTCTAGTATTAATTTTGCTTTGAAATCTGACGATGAACAAAATGCTATTGTTTCTGGTTATGTTACTTTTTTGAATTCTCTAGATTCTTCTTTGCAAATTGTCGTTCAATCCCGTCAATTGGATCTAGATGAATACATCGAGTCTTTAAAGCAAATAGAAAAAGAACAAACCAATGATTTATTAAAGCTTCAGACGACCGAGTATCGAAAATATATTACAGAGTTGGTAGAACTGGGAGATATTATGACCAAAAGATTTTATGTTGTTGTTCAATATAATCCGTCTTCTGATAAAAAAAGATCTTTTTGGGGCAAAATTGGCGATGCGGTTTCTCCAACGGCCAGTATTGATTTAAGTCAAAAAGAGTTTTTGAAAAGAAAAGACGGGCTAATGACCAGAGTAGATAAAATTTTTTCCGGTTTGGGTAGTATGGGTCTTAGAGCGTCTCTTCTTGATACCCAAGCCTTGATTGAGTTGTATTATAATACATATAATCCGACGGTCTCTCGCAGAGAAAAAATGGTAGATGTTGGTAAATTGCGTTTAGAAGAAAATAATAATGTTTAGATATGTTTGAACCAAAAGATTTAGAACAAAATTATCAGCCCGTGATTATGCCCGGCCAAAATGCCGAGCCAGTTTTGCCAGTTAAAGAGATAGAAGTTAAAGAATTGGCTACGGCCAAGGATACTTTGGAAGAGGAGATGATTTATCGTCGAGGCGTTGTTTCGATTAAGGACTTAATTTCCCCAACTTCTTTTGAAGTTCAAAGCTCTTATATAAAATTGGGAGATCTTTTTGCGCGAACTTTATTTGTTATAGAATATCCAAGATATATTAATGTTGGTTGGTTTTCTCCGATTATTAATATGGACATCACGGCTGACATTGCTTTGTATTTCTATCCAGTTAAGGCCTCAGTTATTCTAAAGCAGCTTAAGAAAAAGGTAGGCATTATTGAGGCGGGACTAGTTAGCGATGCTGAAAAGGGAGCGCCTAGAAATCCTTTAATGGAAACAGCATTTCGTGATATGGAGCAATTACGCGATTCTCTAACTCAAGGCACGGAGCATTTTTTTCAGACAGCTGTTTATATTACTGTTTACGGTAAAACACTAGAGGAATTGGATACGGTTTCCAATAAAGTGGAGAATGTTTTTGGCTCCACAATGGTTTATTCCAGAAGGGTATTTTATCAGGCGGAACAGGGATTTACTTCTACTTTGCCGTTGGCTGACGATGAATTAGAAATTTTGGTTAATATTAATACTTCACCAGCTGCGAGTTCTTTTCCTTTTGTGTCATCTGATCTGACTTCGGATCGCGGAGTACTTTATGGAATTAATCGTCACAATAATAGCTTGATCCTATTCGATCGCTTTTCTTTGCAAAATGCCAATGAAGTGGTATTCGCTACTTCTGGTGCCGGTAAATCTTACACTATTAAATTGGAAGTTTTGCGTAGCTTAATGTTTGGTACGGAAGTTATTATTATTGATCCTGAACGAGAATACAAATACTTATGCGAATCGGTGGGTGGAACTTATATTGATGTTTCACTGAATTCTGAAAGTAAAATTAATCCCTTTGATTTACCAAGAGCGATTGGTGGCGATTCAAAAGTAGAAGACATTATTCGTAATGCCGTAATCACGGTTAAAGGTTTAATTAGATTAATGATTGGCGATGTTACCTATGAAGAAGATTCGGTTATTGATCGAGCTTTGCTTGAGACTTATGCTAAAAAGGACATTACTGCTGAATCTGATTTATCCAAAATAGAACCGCCGATTTTAAGTGATTTACAGCAAATTTTGGAAGGCATGGAAGGCTCCGAGAGCATTGCCTTGAGATTAAAGAAATATACCGAAGGTACTTTTTCTGGCTTGCTTAACAATCCGACCAACGTAGTAATGAAAAATCAGTTAGTGGTTTTTAGTGTTAGAGACCTGGAAGATGAATTAAAGCCATTAGCTATTTATACGATTGTTAATCATGTTTGGAATATTGTCAGAAGCGAGATAAAAAAGAGAATTTTGGTGGTGGATGAGGCTTGGTGGCTGATGCAACGCGAAGATTCAGCTAAATTTATTTTCGCGCTAGTTAAAAGATGCCGTAAATATTATTTGGGCGTAACGACAATCACTCAAGATGTTAATGACTTTTTAACTTCACCTTATGGTCAGGCAATTGTTAATAATTCTTCTTTGCAATTGCTAATGAAACAATCGCCGGCCGGGGTCAACCTAGTTCAAAAAACTTTCTTATTGACTGAGGGTGAAAAATATTTATTGTTAGAGTGCGGCGTTGGTGAAGGTATATTTTTTGCTGGAGCTAAGCATGCGGCGATCAAGGTTGTAGCTTCTTATTCAGAAGATCAGCTGATTACTTCCGATCCTAGACAGTTACTGGAGATTGAGCAGGCCAAAAAAGATTTTGAGGCTAGTCTAATTGAGGGTCAAGCACAATAGTTTATTAATTAATTTTATTATGGATAAAAGAAAAAAAATTATTATTGCTGTGGTTGCTCTGTTGATTTTAGCTTTGATTTTATGGCTAATTTTCCGCCCAAAGGCTAAACCGCATCAGGTGGTTAACCTAAATACTACGACTACGGTAAGCAATACGGTTGTAAAACAAATGAATCAGTTACCGCCAGCCGACGATTTGGCTCTGGCTAAAGAAAAAACTTATCCTTTGGGTTTAAAGCAATTAGCCATGTCTTTTGCTGAGCGCTATGGAAGTTATTCTAATCAAGCCGATTCCAAAAATATTCTTGATCTAGAGCCACAAATGACTCAAAAAATGATTGATTACGTTGAAACATATCTAATTAAGGGGGTTGCCACTACAACTTATCAGGGTTATGATACTAAGGCTATTCTTGCTAATGTCTTAAAATTAGATCAGTCAACAGGCGATGCTCAAATAGAAGTTAAAACTCAACGTCGCTATTATAATGTTAGTAAAACCTCGGAGGCTGTATATCAAAATTTATTATTGCAGTTTAAAAAAGACGGTAGTGATTGGAAGGTGGATTATGCTAAATGGGAATAATAATTATAATTGTTATTTTTTACTAGCGAAAAAATGGCTTGAAGATTTATTTTTCCCTGTTAGTTGCTTGAATTGTGGGAGAGAAGGTGAGTGGCTGTGTGTTTCTTGTCGATCGGCTATTGATTGTCATAAAAATAGATTTTGTCCGGTTTGCAAAAGAATAAAAGACGATTGTAGTCCTTGCGAATCTTGTAGGGATAAAATTATTTTAAATGGTTTATGGATAGTGGCTAGCTATGATAATGAACTGATTCAGAAAATTATTAGTGCTATAAAATATGAATTTGTTGAAGATTTGAGTAGCTATCTTGATGATCTGTTTAAGAATTATTTTGGGAATAAAAATGATTGGCAACATAATGCTGTCTTAGTGCCAGTGCCTTTACATAGAAAGAGATTTTTAAATAGAGGATTTAATCAGGCGCAATTAATCTGCCAATCGCTTAATCGGGTTTTCGGTAATGAGATTGAGTCGGGAATTATTTCTAGGATTATTAATAGTCAGCCACAAGCAAAGCTTAATTCGGCTGATCGGCAAAATAATGTCAGGGGTATCTTTAAGGTTAATGAATTCAAATGCGGTCTATTGGATCGAGAAATAGTTTTAGTTGATGATGTTTATACTACGGGAGCCACAATGGGCGAATGTGCCGGAATATTAAAAAGGGCGGGATTTAAACAAATTACCGCCCTGGTCCTGGCTAGGGGCACATAAAACTCTCTTATTTTAGGGAATTTGAGGTATTTACAAATAGTTGTTTTTTTGTTAATATATTTAGGCTAAGTACTAAGTTAAGGAGAGGTGGCAGAGCGGTTGAATGCGTCAGTCTTGAAAACTGAAATCCCCTTAAAAGGATCGCGAGTTCGAATCTCGCCCTCTCCGCAAGGCTAAATTAAAAATGCCTGGAGATTTAACTTAGGATGCATGGAGAGATGGCCGAGTGGATGCGATACGACGAATAGGAGTATTGCATGGGTCGCAAAGGCGACCCTGGCAGACAGTCGGCCTCAGATTTTTGATTGAGGCTTTGCCGAGAACATATGGAGAGATGGCCGAGTGGCTGAAGGCGGCGGTTTGCTAAACCGTTGTAGGTCTTTAGGGGCTTACCCAGGGTTCGAATCCCTGTCTCTCCGCAAGCGGAGCTTAAGTATAGTTTAAAATTATTACATTATAATTTAAAAATATGGCTAGTTCGAAACGGGAACAGCAATTAAGTGAAGTGATTTTTTCTTGGAAGTACAAGGAATTTGAAAAATATAAAAAGACACCATATTGGTATGTTGGAGCTATCTTATTGTTAGCCATTGCAATTTGGTGGTCGTTAGGTGACGGACCGCTGATGGGTGGAAAAAATTATCTTTTTATCATCTTTCTGGTTATTTTCTTTTTAGTTATTCTATTGTATGATTACCGTGAACCGCAAACGGTTGATTTTTACATCACGCCCGATGGCATAAAAGACATTAATAGATTTTATCGCTATGATGAGATGCTTAATTTTTTTATGATTTATCAGGACGGTGGAACAAAAAATTTGTATTTCGAATTTAGAAATCCATTAAGAGGTAGATTAACTATTCCGCTTGGCGATCGGCAAGATGTTTTAGAAATAAGACAGTACTTGCTAAAGTTCTTAAAAGAAAATTTAGATCGAGAAGATGAACCATTGACTGAAATGATTCGTCGTAGGTTGAAATTCTAGAAATTAAGTATTACATGTGGCCATAGCTCAGCTGGATAGAGCGTCAGCTTGCGGAGCTGAAGGTCGCAGGTTCAATTCCTGCTGGTCACACACTAAGCTATTACGGATTTGTTTTTCTCGCGTAATCTTGAAAATCACTTCTGCGACGGCAGGAACGAGCCGACCCAGGCGAGTGTCCGACAGATGCGACGACTAGGAGTATTTGGCGCTGCCGAGGAACGCAGGTTCAATTCCTGCTGGTCACACACTAGATTCCCTCCAAAATGACTACTTTGGAAACTAAAATCAATCAACTAAAGGGAGTAAGCAAGACTCTCATTTCTCGCTTGAGAAAATTAGAAATTGAGACCGTTCGCGATCTCATTTTTTATTATCCCTATCGTTATGATGACTTTAGCTTGTTTTTGCCTATTAAAAAACTTGAGCCGGGGATAACAGTGACAATTAAGGGGCGATTAGAGCTCTTGGCTAATCGACGAACTTCTCGTAAGCGAGCCATGCTCACCGAAGGCCTGGTTAGCGATGAAACTGGTTCAGTTAAAATTTTATGGTTTAATCAGCCTTGGATAAGCAGTAGTCTGAGGCAGGGTGAAGAGTATTACTTTTCTGGCAAGGTTGTCGGTGATATGTTTGATTTGCATTTTAATGGGCCAGAGTATAAAAGAGCCGATCTGGCTACTGGCAATCAGGCTAGTATTGTGCCGGTTTATTCCTTGACTCAGGGCATTACCAGCAAGCAAATCAATCTTTTGGTTAAATCAGTTCTCGAGGTGATTGACAAAATTGAAGACGAGGTGCCGGAAAAAGTTTTTGCTGGTGAAAAATTTCCTAGTTTTAATTCGGCGGTAAAAGAAATTCATTTTCCTAAAGATAAAAATAGCCTGGCTTCAGCTCGTCGACGATTGGCTTTTGACGAGTTATTTCCCTTGCAGGTCAGATCGAGATTGCTCAGAAAAAAACTAGAACAAGCTACGGCTTACAAAATTAATTTCTTTCAAGAAGAAACTAAAAATTTCGTTAATGGTTTGAAGTTTAATCTGACTGGCGATCAAAAAAAATCGGCTTGGGAGATTTTGAAAAATATGCAAGCTGATCAGCCGATGAATAGACTACTAGAAGGTGATGTGGGGTCTGGCAAAACTTTGGTGGCGGCTCTGGCCATGTATAATGTGGCTTTGAATAAATTTCAGTCGGCGATAATGGCACCGACGGAAATTTTGGCTCATCAGCATTTTAAAACGATTAAGAAATTTTTCGGATCATCAGGAGTACGAATCGGATTAAATACTAGTGCTCAAAAAATCATTGACGATCATGAAGTTGATCGGGCTGAATTTTTGAAAGCTTGTTCTTCTGGTAAGATTGATATTATTGTCGGTACTCATGCTTTGATTTCTGAAGATTTGAAGTTTAAAAATTTGGCTCTGGCGGTGGTTGATGAACAGCATCGCTTTGGCGTAGAACAGCGCAAAATTTTAAAGGAAAAAAGCAAAAATCACCCGCATTTCTTGTCGCTTACAGCAACGCCGATTCCAAGATCGTTAGCCCTGACAGTTTATGGTGATTTGGATATTTCCATAATCAAAGAAATGCCAGCTGGTCGCAAAAAAATTGTCACCAAAATCGTTGAGTCAAATAAAAGGCATTTAGCTTATCAGTTTATTGCTGAACAAATAAAAAAAGGCCGGCAAGCCTTTGTAATTTGCCCTCTAATTGATCCGTCTGATAAGCTTGGCGTCAGATCGGCGAAGGAGGAATTTGAGAGACTAGAAAAAGAAGTTTTTTCTGAGTTTAAAATCGGCTTGATGCATGGCCGACTAAAATCCAAAGAAAAAGAAGAGGTAATTAAAGATTTCTCTGATGGAAAAATTAAATTATTAGTTTCGACTTCAGTGGTAGAAGTTGGTATTGATGTGCCAAACGCTACAGTAATGATGATTGAAGGCGCTGAGAGGTTTGGCCTAGCTCAAATTCATCAATTCCGTGGTCGAGTTGGTAGAGGTGAACATCAGTCTTATTGTTTTCTGTTTAGCGATAGTATGGATCCGGACGCTCTCACGAGATTACAGCCACTAGTTGAAACTCAAGATGGTTTTGTTTTGGCGCAACGAGATTTGGAACAGCGAGGAGCGGGCGCCGTTTATGGCTATCAGCAGTCAGGGATGGCTGGCTTTTATTTAAAAATCGCTGACTTGAAAGATATTGAGCTAATCAAAAAAGTCCGCGAGGCCGCGGAAAAATTTGTGGAGGAAAATGATTTAAAAGATTATCCTTTATTGAAAAAGAAAGTTGATAATCTGGATTTTTCAGATCACTTAGAATAATTTATTTCAAAAGTTTAATTGCTTCGGCTAAGTTTTTAACTAAGACCGCTTCACTGGAGGCGGTTTTATTTTTGCCTGGTGGCATAATAATTTTATTGAAGCCTAATTTTTTGGCTTCTTTAAGTCTAATTTCTGTTTGACTAGCCGAGCGAACTTCGCCCGATAAACCAATTTCGCCAAGAGCTAAAGTTTTGGTACCAACTGGAATATCTAAAAAAGCCGAGGCGATAGCCAAGCAAACAGCAAGATCAGCAGCTGGATCTTTTATTTTTAGGCCACCGGCAATATTAAGATAAACATCGTGATTACCAAGATTTATTTTGGCGGTCTTGGCCAGAACGGCAATAAGCATCTGCAAGCGATTGAGATCAAAGCCGGTGGCACGACGTTGCGGATAACCAAAAGCAGTTTTGTTGACTAAGGCTTGAATCTCGGCTAGGAATGTTCTACTGCCCTCCAGGACAGCAGTTGTGGCTTTGCCAGATGAGTTATCATCATGACCAGAGAGAAATATTTCAGCTGGATTTTTAATTTCCCTAAAGCCAATAGTGGTCATTTCAAAAAGGCCGATCTCGCCAGTCGCGCCGAAGCGATTTTTTACACTCCTGAGGATTTGATAAAAATTCTGGTCGTCACGTTCAAGATAAAGCACTGCATCAACGAGATGTTCAAGGGCTTTTGGTCCAGCTACAAAGCCGTCTTTAGTGACGTGGCCGATAATGAGAATTGGAATATTCGTCGCTTTAGCTGCTTCAAGAAGTAGAGAAGTACAAGCGGATAGTTGATTGGCACTGCCTAGTCCGCCTGGCAACTCAGCGTAGTTCATGGTTTGGATAGAATCAATAATAACCATGGCTGGCTTGGTTTCGCGGATAGAGGCGATGACGGTCTCAATATCTGTTTGAGGTAAGAAATGAAGCTTGTCCAAATTAGTCTTTAATCTTTCTGCACGCATTTTGACTTGACTAGCCGATTCTTCGCCGGAAACATAAAGACAATTTGGAACATGATTAATAATCTGCAGGGCCAGAGTAGATTTGCCGACCCCAGGATCGCCGCCAATTAAAATAAGAGAGCCTTTGACGATGCCACCACCAAGAACTCGGTCTATTTCCTCAGAGCCGGTTTTTAACCGTTCTTGATCTAAGATCTCAACATCTTTTAGATTTAGTGGTTTGTCAGCTAGTTTGCCAGGTTTCAAATTTTTAGCAGCGCTAACTTTACTAGCTTCTTCGACTAGCGTACCCCAAGAGCCACATTCCAAACAGCGCCCTTGCCATTTAGGATATTGGGCGCCGCATTTGGTGCAGGAAAAAATTGTAGTTGATTTTATTGGTTTCATTTCTATGGTTATTGGATCCTTCAATTAAATTAGATACGGATCTTATTTCCCGCCAGTGGTTCTTTGTAATTCTGTGTCCATGTGCCAGCAAGTTGGTTCTTTGATGACCCTTACTGTTTGCTGATTGTTTAGAGTGACCTCGTATATTGGTCCATAGCTACTATCGGCAATTTTTTTACCCGCGTTGATTAAGGCGTTCATATAGATATTAGTATTTGTGTTTGGCATAAAATCTACAGCCTCACCATCATTGTGGACATCGCCCGGTTGGTCTCTCCATCCAGAGGTCAACACTATATCATTTACGCCGGCCGCTTTAATGTTATAAAGATCATCAGCAATATCTTTTTGTATCATGCTAATCTTCCTGAGATCGCTATCTAGCAGATCTGGGCTGATGGTAATACCATTGTCTTGTAGTATTTTTTTCATGTCGGGAGTAGGCTGAGGATTGTATGGTGTCTGGGTTGGGTTTGTTGGTGTGGTTGGGTTGTTTTTTTCTCCCGTTGGTGCTCCAGTTGCCGATCCTCCCACGCCCCCAGCCGTAGATGGCCCCACTGTTCCAACTTGATTTATCGGACCTATGTTTGGCATTTTAATGGTTAATAAATCAGGATTAACAATGTATAAAATAGTGTAGGATAAAAAAGCAATCATTAAACCCATG
>CAIVNC010000036.1 GCA_903907165.1 Candidatus Buchananbacteria bacterium | reverse complement strand
CGATCTTAGCGATTGTCTTACGGTTTGTCCCTTGTGTCAAAAAACGCAATCCTAGACAAGAAATTCTGGAAATATCATATAATATCATACAATATCATCGAGTTGACAGCATCATATTAAATAAGTGAATTGTGAGGTATCAGACAGCAAAAAGACGGGTTGCGGATATCTTGACCATTTTTGAATTTAGATAACTGGCACATCTTCAGTCTAAATTAAAATTGTCTTGAGCTCAAATAAGCCATATTTGTTATATTGTGATAGTACCCGATAGGAATATAGCAAAATGCCCGATTGTCCAGCGAGCTATGATCCGAGTATAAATTGATCGGAAAATATGGATATAGCGACGAGTTATCCTGTTGCATGTACACCTTCCATATTTCCCATACTAGTACCACTAAACTTTAATCTTGATGTAACTATCCGAGCTTGAATATTTCTCTTGCTTTTTCTTTTGAAAATTTCCAGTTGATTTTTGCTTTTACTCTGTTGCGCCTGTTCACATAAGCGTCTTTTGCTATCTTCAAAGTTTTGTCATCGGAGATACGCTTTTTGAGAACCTGCTTTGTAAAAATACCAATTTCTATCTCTGCCATGTCAAGCCAGCTGGCATGTTTTGGTGTGTTATGAAGGGATATCCGTGAAAGTATCTCTTCGGCGATATCATTTCCATATACTTCATACAGATATACGATGTTGTGAGTATTCAAGTTATCAAGAATGATGTGGATTAGACTGGCGTCAGGGTACATTTTAAAAGCAATAAAATGGATAAGCTTTGCCCAGTCTCTGCCGGTTCGCGTCTTGGTCGTTCTGATATGCCTTCTTCCTGCTTTTGGCTCGACGACCACAAACTCATTTCTCACTCCTTCACGGCGATATTCGTAATCTATCCGGCGACATTTACCTGGGCTTGCCGGAAGCGTTTTTCTGGTATTGGAAAGAAGCTGATGGTTTTTCTCGTCAAGACAAATTACAGGTTGGTCCGCATTGTACGGCTTTTCATAAGTATTCAGCACATCCATCATTCTTTCTTCAAACTCAGGCGTGATCTCCGGAATCACCCACATTTTTTTCCCGCCAAGGTTTTAATTGGTTTTGGAGGAAAATACGGATGATTGGTTTTACACTGATAGGGTTGTCCTTCCGTTTTTTGTTAACTCGATCCCTGACCATTTTTAGTGTCCAATGAGCATAACCGGCCGGTGCTTCACTGCAAGCGATAGCCACAACATATGCCTCTTCCTTTTCAGAGAGTTTTTTGGGCTGACCCGAACGGGGACGGTCAAAGATAGCTGCTTTTAATCCATCGGCGATATATCTTGACCTGACACGTCTGGCAGTCTCTCTACCACAGTTTAAACGCTTGGCGATCTCATTGTTGCTGATATCCTTCTCTTTATCAGCTAATAGCAGAATCTGCGCACGTTTAATTTCAGATCTGCTCCATCGTCCACGTCTGACCATTTGCGAAAGTTCGGGTTCTTCGTCTTTCCCCAAATTGATTAATTGAATATTTGCCATAGTTTTTTGCCCTCCTATGACTATTATACAATCAATTAAATGCTACATCAAGACTAAAGTCGTGGTGTACTAGCGCCGATTACGATACGAAGGCCGATTATACCAAGGAGTTTTATGCCACAATGCAAAACAAATTTCACTATGCCATCACCGGACAAACCGCGGCTGAGCTGGTGGCAAAACGAATTGACAGCAAAAAAGAAAATCTCGGCATGACTAATTATAAGAAGATTGCCGTGACAAGACGGGAAGCGGAGGTTGCCAAGAACTATATGGTTGAAACGGAACTTCGCCAACTTTACTTATTGGTTGAACAATTTCTTTCGTACGCCGAATTTCAGATTGAACGGAAAAATGTTATGTACATGAAGGGTTGGCTTTCTTATCTTGATGATATGCTCAAGGCCAATAGTTTGGAGATATTATCAAGTAAGGGCAAAATCTCGCACCAAGAAATGGAAAAAATCGTCCAAAAAGAAATCGCAAAATTTAATTCTAAGAAACTGGGATACAAAAAGGAGAGCCAATTGCATAAGGACGAAACCTTATGAACCTGCTCTCATCGTGATTGAATTAATCAAATCATCTGGTGCCATGGTTTGTCAATATTAACGCAAGAGCAAATTGTGGATAAACATTATTTTATTCGATTTTATCAATTTCCTTCATTATCCTATCAGTCTCAGCAAGCGCAATAATAATCTTTTGGTAATGTTCAATATCTTCATTAGCCAGAGTTCGGCCTTTGCGGTCTTTGAGCCATTTTTGTGCCGGTTGGTAGCCACCGATGTAAAAATTCCAGGCGATTTCTGGCACATTGCCAAAATATTGATCGGCATTAATATAAACTTTGCCGTCACGATACTCAACTTTTTCGACTTTATCGATGCCCTCTTCCGGATAGGTTGTGATCAACTTGTCTAGTAACGGCGATTCCATTAAATGTAATTCCCGCAACTCTTTACCTTTGGCAACTAACTTTTTGAGTTGTTCGGCGTCTTTTGGATATGGCACGCGCGGAAAATCAATCTTCAAAAATTCCTTGTATTTTTCCCTGTAATTCGGCGAATGTAAAACGGCGTAAATATAGTCAAAAATACCTTCCGGCGAAACCTTGCCGACAATTTGTTCGATTTGATTAACAATTTCTTGTTTAAGATTCGATATTTTTGAGCCGTCATCGGAATAAAGATAAAGGGGGAATACCGCAGATTGTGTACTTGATTCACCCGATTTAGCCT
>CAIVNC010000035.1 GCA_903907165.1 Candidatus Buchananbacteria bacterium | reverse complement strand
TAAATAAACCATGTTTGAAAAATTAAAACAATTTAAAGATTTACGCGACAAAGCCAAAACTTTGCAAAATGCTTTATCAGGAAAAACTATTACTGAAGAAAAAAATGGCATCAAGATTATCATGGATGGAAATATGACCGTTAAATCGGTTGCCATCCAAACTGAAATGTCTCGCGAAGAAATAGAAAAAAAATTGCCAGATACGATTAATGAAACTATCAAAAAAACTCAAAGACTGATGGCAGAAGAAATGAAAGCGATGGGCGGATTGCCAGGAATGAATTAAAAAATAGTATCTAGTATGTAGTATTTGGTATTTTGTATATAGCCTATATTCAAAAATGCGCCAAATACTAAATACTAAATACTAAATACTAAAATGCGTTTTCCTCAAGCCATTCAAAATTTAATTGATGACTTCTCAGAATTACCAACCGTTGGCCCCAAAACAGCGCAACGCTATGCTTTTTATTTGTTAAAACAACCGAAAGAGCTTTTAGCTAAAATGGCGGAAGATGTTTTGAATTTGAAAAAGAATCTGAAGATTTGCCAAAATTGTTTAGCCGTCGCCGAAAATAACCCCTGCACCATTTGTGTTGATTCCACGCGCGATAAAACAGTCTTATGTGTTATCGCTACGCAACCAGAGATGTTAGCCATCGAAAACACTAAGAAATACAATGGTTTATACTTCCTTTTGGGGCGAAATTTGCGCCCCCAGGAGGGCATTGCCATAGATAAGACAAATATAGCTTATTTAGTCCAAAAAGCTAAGGAAGGGGCCATAAAAGAGGTAATTTTGGCCCTATCCCCTACTTTAGAGGGTGAAACCACTTGCCTTTACTTAGCCAAGCTTTTAAAGCCCTATGAAATTAAAATAACCCGCTTGGCGCGAGGCCTGCCGATGGGTTCAGATATTGAGTATGCGGATGAGATAACCCTGAATAATGCCTTGAAAAATCGGAATGAATTATAAAAAAAGAACTTGGGCAACTGAACTGTACCCCAAAAAGTGGACACGGATTAAAAATACTTAGGAGGGTTTTAAAAGATGATTTCGGTATTCTACCGGAGTCATCTTTTTTAGTCCCCATTGATATCTTTGGTTGTTGTAGTACCCCATGTAATCATCAACAGCCGAGCTGAGCTCTTCGAACGTCTGGCAATCCTTGTATTCAACATCGTCTTTGAAATGGCCAAAGAATGATTCCATCGGGGCATTGTCGATACAATTTCCTTTTCTCGACATCGACTGGATCATTTTCATATTCTTAATTTTTTTAATGTACTGCGGATTGGTGTAGTGAAATCCCTGATCGGAGTGGATGACTATTCCGCTGAATCCGTTCAATCGCAAACTGCCATTGTTCTTCATGTTCTCAATTGTTTCCAAAACAAGGCTCATTTCTAAATGCTTAGATAATTTCCAGCCGACTGCCTCGCCAGTGGCAATATCTTTGACTACCGACAGGTAGGCCAACTGATGATTGAAAAACAGATAGGTGATGTCGGTGCAGAATGTCTTGTATGGCACAATCTGATTGAATTTCCGGTTCAATATATTTTCAAACGTGCGATGCTCGGCTGTTTTTTTCATGATGGATCGATATGGATTGATCCGCCTGATTTTCGTGAATAGCCAATATTTTTTCATTATTCTAACTATCTTCTTGTGATTCATGACTATTTTTTTGTCAGAGAGCAGTCTCATTTTGATGGTTCGAAACCCATATTTACACTTCCCTTTTTGAAATAGCTCATTGATTACCAGATAATCCTGGTGGTCTTTGTCTTCACAATCAGCTGTTTTCAGCCAGCGGTAGTAACCGCTTCTGGCCACTTTGGCGACAGAGCAGGACATAGCAATATCCAGCCCTAGCAATCTAATCAATTTGTATTTCTGATGCGGCTTTAGTTTTATCTCTTTTTGGCCGCTCGGAGCTTGGCTAAAAAATCGTTCTCAGCTTTCAAGTAGGCGATTTCCACCTCCATCCGCTTTATTCTTTCCGCATCATTTAACACTGTCTTGCGCGGTCGTCCGCTGCGCCCTCTGGTTTCAACGCTCAATCTGCCAGTACCTCTCAAATTATATATTTTTCTCCAGCGGGTTAAGCTGGAGCGCGGAATCTCTTTCCCTATCAACCCCACATTAAAACCGGCTTCTTCAAATATTGATACAGCACTGGAACCTTCGTAATACTGCTTGACTGCCAGCACTTCAAACTCTTTGCTGTAAGTAATCGACTTAGCACTGCATTTGGAAACATTCTTGTTTTTAGAGAGCTCAGCTATTTGAGCTTCCGTGAATCTTCTTTTGCTCATACTCTTGATGTTAATTATCTTGTTAATTAATTATATCTTATTTTGCCAACAAAAAAAGCAGACACTTTCGTGTCCACTTTTTGGGGTACAGTTCAAT
>CAIVNC010000034.1 GCA_903907165.1 Candidatus Buchananbacteria bacterium | reverse complement strand
TCTGCCATTTCACCACTCGCCCGGAAACATAAGTTTTAAAGGTATAAATTAGCCAAAGTATGGCTAAGAGATGTTATTGAAACTAGTAGAGAGTTTTTATTACTTCTTAATTGTAGCAAATAGTCGGGGTTTTGTCAATAGGGATGCTATTTTTTCCAAATTCTTTTGGTCTTAACGTACCAATCATTAATATTGGCAAAACGGTCTGAGGGTATGGCAATGGCGCTGACGTCAAAGCCCTTAAGACTTTTATCTTGGGGATAGGTATAAGTTTCGTTGTAAAGGAAAATTGCTGGTAATTCTTTGGCTACAATTGCTTGAAAATCGGTATAGTCTTTTTGGCGCACCGCTAAATCATTAGTTTTTCTAGCGTCTTCAAGTAGTTTGTCTGATTGTTTGTCGGTAAAAATGGCCAAATTTAAGCCAGGATATTCGCTTTGGGAAGAATGCCAAAATGGAAATGGATCAGGATCTAGACCTAGATTTTCGCCAAATAACAAAACCTCATAGTTTCTTTGATTGATAACATCTTGAAATATTTTTGATTTATCAACCAAGTTAATAGTGGTATTAAAGCCAATCTGATCCCAGGACTTTTTAATTTCTTCGGCGATTTTAACATTTTCCGGTTGATTAACTGTAGTCAGGGTGACTTCCAGGTAAGTTTTTTTCTTTTGGCGCACTTGTTCGGTTAGACCATCGCTGGTAGTAGTGGAAACCAAACTCCAGCTATTATTCTCAAGTAATTGAGCGGCCTTTTGTGGATCGTAAGTGTATTTGGTTATGTCAGGGTTTTCAGTAATGCCAGGAAGAGCCGGGGCATCGATAACCTGACCTTGATCGTTTAAGACTTCTTTGACTAGTTTTGTTTTGTCAATGGCCATGGCCATAGCCTGGCGGATATAATCAGCTTGAAGTAATGTGTTTTTATTCTGATTTAAGAATAGAGCGGTGTATTGAGGTTGATCTAGTTGTTCGTAGTTGAGATTTTTGTATTTTTTTAAATCATTAACAAAATCAAGAGGTAAATAGGAAATACCATCGACCACTTTATTCTTTAGAGCATCAATAGCAGTTGGGAAATCCCCATAGAATTTGAAAATCAAATTTTGAATATATGGTCTTTGTCCGTAATAGTAAGGATTAGGGACTAAGCTGTAGGATTTAATAACCCCAGTCTTGTCCTTTTTGAAATTATCGAACATCCAAGGACCGGTGCCGATTGGACGTTTGTTGATTTCAGCTAGATCGGCAGTTGCTGGAGGAATATTGTACCAAAGATGTTCTGGTAAGATACCAACAGTGAGTAGTCCTAAGAATGGCGCAAATGGTTCTTTGAGAGTGAACTTTACAGTATAGTCGTCAACCTTTTCAACGGCGACGCCACGAAAGCTTCTGGCCAGTGGGCTTTTAAATTGCTCGTCTTGAATGGAATTAAAAGTAAAAACAACATCGTCCGCATTAAATATTTCGCCATCTTGCCATTTAATATTGTGGCGCAAGTGGAAAGTATAGACTAATTGATCGGGAGATATTTCATAACTTTCAGCTAAATCGTTGGCAAGTTGTCGATTTTTGTCTTTTTTGACAAGACCAGAATAAATCAGACTAGTTAAATCCATGTCTACGTCGTTGGTTGGCGCCATGATAGGATTTATGGTGTTTGGTGAGCCAACTAAGCCTTCGCTGTACTCGCCTCCAATTTTAGGGATGCTGACCGTGGCGTTTAAATACCAATTACCGACCAAAAACAAAAAACAAGCCACTATTATAATAAAGGTTGTGGCTAAGCGGCGCTTTTCGCCTGAAGTTAAAACTTTAGGCAAGTACTTCAGCTGTTTTAAAGAAGGACGTTTGACGTTATTGAGGGAATTTAAGAGATTTTTGTCAAAGTGGTGCTGTTTCTGAAATTGCCTAAGCTTTCGATTTTGGGCGGAAAAATAGCTGGAAAACTTTTTTCCTATTGTTGAAATTGGATTATTCACGGAGTTATCCGTTTAAATAAGAGAATTAATGATGGATCGCGTTGAAGAAGGAAACAGCCAAAAAAGCTGCGGCTAAGACTATGGAAGAGTTAAAAAGCACTTTTTCTAGGGAACGTCTGGTGCGATAAACATTGCCATCGCCACCAAAGGCCATACCTAAGCCAGTTCCTCGATTCTGCATTAAAATAGAACCAGAAAGAGCAATGGCGAGTACAAATTGAAGAATGTTTAAAATCATAAATTTATTTAAATTAAGGGAAAATAAAACGGTAAGTGAATTATATCACGAGGTCAATAGTAAGTCAATAATAATTTGTCAGTAAGAGTTGGTCGTGGTATAATGGTCAGGTGATTATTATTTAATTTTTATGTCCGATTCTAATCAGTCAGTAGCCATTTCTTGGTATAAAACTAGGTTGGCTAGAGTAATATGGTGGTTTTTGGGAGTTAGTGCTGTTTTAATTTTTGTAATTATTTGGCTAGGCATAATAGCTATAAACTATTTTGGCAAGGAGCAATTGAAAAATATTAGTAGTCCTGGTAGTTTTAAGGTGGTATCATCTACGGCTACTTCAACTGATGCCAAAAATCCACAACGTCTTTTGGTGGAAAAAGCTAATCGCCCCCACGTTGGTAATCCTCAGGCCAAGTTGGTCTTGGTAGAATTCTCTGATTTCCAGTGTCCGCATTGTCGTGAAGAATATTCTCAAATAAATTATACAGTTAGTAAGTATAAAGATAAGATACTTTTTATTTATCGTAACTATCCAGTGATTGATGAAAATTCTACCGTTGTCGCTCAAGCCTCGCTTTGCGCTGGTGATCAGGGAAAGTTTTGGCAAATGTATGATAATTTATTTTCCAGCCCCATTGATGATGCTTCTATTGATGGTTTAACGCAAAGAGTTAAAAATTTAGGAATTAATACAGATCAGTTTAATCAATGTCTCACGAGCGCTAAATATAAAAATCAGGTTGATGAAGATACTACTGATGGCGCTAGCTTGGGAGTAGAGGGAACGCCAACTTTCTTTTTGAATGGATATAAGGTTGCCGGAGTACTCACGGTTGCTCAGTGGGATGAAGTTATCTCTAAATCACTTAAGGCCTTAGGGCAATAAAATAATATATGGCAGAAATAAGAATACATGGACGAGGCGGTCAAGGATCGGTAACAGCGGCGGAACTTATCGCCGTTGCCGCTTTTTATGGCGGTAAAGCCTCGCAAGCTTTCCCAAATTTTGGCGTTGAGCGTCGTGGCGCGCCAGTGACGGCTTATGCTCGCATTGAAGATAAATATATTCGTCTTCGTTCTCAAATTACTGAACCGGATTTTATTATCGTTCAAGATGCTAGCCTTGTCGGTGGCGTAGATGTGTTTGCTGGAGCCAAAAAGGGAACAGTTGTTTTGATTAACACTGAAAAAGAAGCCAAAGATTTTGTGGCGCCAAAAGGCGTTGAGGTAAAAACGATCAAGGCAACAGAACTTGGCATGGAAATTATTGGTAAGCCGATTATTAATACGATTCTTCTCGGAGCCTTTGCGGCGATGAGCGGACTGATTACTATTGAAGCGATGGAGCGAGCGATTAAAGAAAGATTTGCTGGTGAGATTGGCGAGAAAAATGTCGAAGCGGCCAAGAGAGGATTTGAGTTGATTAAAAAATAGAAATATTAACATATGAAAATACCATTAACGGCAAAACCGGGAACGAGTAGTCAAGTCAAAACAGGCAATTGGCGAGTTTTGCTTTGTCCGGAAGTGGATCATGAAAAATGTATCGGTTGCGGACTCTGCGAAAAAGTCTGTCCCGAAGGAATTTGTTTTTCGACTGGAGAAACTAATTCTAAGGGTAAAGTTTTTTTTGAAACCGATCTTGATTACTGCAAGGGTTGCGGTCTTTGCGCTGATATCTGTCCGGTCAAGGCGATTGCTATGAAAGAAGAGAAGAAATAAATTTAAAATTATGCAAAAAATATTAGAAGGTAGCCGAGCAATTGCCGAGACGGTCAATTCTTGCCGGCCGGGAGTAGTGTCGGCTTATCCTATAACGCCTCAAACTCATATTGTCGAAGAACTCGCTCAACTCAAAGCTGATGGTGATGGCGATTTTGAATTTGTCCGCGCTGAGAGTGAGTTTGCTGCTGCTTCTATCGTGCTTGGTTCTGAAGCAACTGGTGTTCGTTCATACACCGCCACTTCTTCACAAGGATTATTGCTCATGACTGAAGTTTTGTTTAATATTGCCGGTATGCGTTTGCCGATCGTGATGACTGATGCTAATCGTGCTGTTTCTGCGCCGATTAATATTTGGAATGATCAGCAAGATGTAATGACGGTGCGCGATTCTGGTTGGTTGATGCTTTTTGGGGAGACAGTGCAAGAAGTTTGCGATTTGCATATCTTGGCATTTAAAGTTGCTGAGCAATTATCCTTGCCGGTGATGGTTAATCTTGATGGTTTTGTTTTGACTCATGTTGTTGAGCCGGTGGAGATTGAAACAAGAGAGGAAGTGGCCAAATATTTGCCGGACTACGCTCCAATGGAATATCTTGATCCCAAAAATCCTTTAACCTTCGGCGCGTTTGCTACCCCGGCTCATTATTTTGAAATCAGACAAGAACTTCATGATGATATCGTCGCTTCGCTAAAGCCGATCGCTAAAGAAATGAAAGAATTTAAAAAAGCTTTTGGTCGCGATTTAGTGATGACTGATTTTTATGGAAATAAAAATGCCAAGACGGTTTTAGTGGCAATGGGCTCGGTCCTTGGCACAATGAAAGAAGCGATTGATGAACTAAATAAAGACATGAAAGAAGAAGATCAAATCGCGATTTTAAAGATCGTGGCCTTTAGACCTTTCCCTGATGATGAAGTTGTTGCTCAACTTGCTACTGCCGAAAATGTGATTGTAATTGATAAGTCTTTATCACTCGGTACGGAGGGTGTTCTTACGACAGAAGTAAAACGTGCTGTCTTTGGCAAGATTAAAGCTAATGTTAAAAATGTAATCATGGGTCTTGGCGGAAGAGATATTACCAAAGATATGATTAAGAAAATTGTCACCAAAAAAGATAGCTTAAAGGCAGTTGAGTTTGTTGGTAAATAATTTATTTAAAATAAATTTATGAAAATTTTAGTTACTGGTGGTGCCGGATTTATCGGATCAAATTTTATCCATCATATTTTGAATAAATATTCAGATTATGAAGTTATTAATTTGGATAAATTGACTTACGCTGGTAATTTGGAAAATTTGAAGTCGGTAGAAAATGACAGTCGCTATTCTTTTGTGCAAGGTGACATTCTTGATCGCGAGTTGGTGGAAGATTTGGTTTCTAAAGTTGATAAAGTCGTGCATTTTGCTGCCGAGTCACATGTTGATCGCTCTATTACCGATGCTTCTTCTTTTATTCAAACAAATATTGTTGGCACGCAGACCTTACTCGAGGCGGTCAAGAAGTTTCCGCAAGTTCATTTTCATCATGTTTCGACTGATGAAGTTTTTGGATCGCTCCAATTTGACGAACAGCCGTTTAATGAAAAAACTCCTTATGATCCCAAGAGTCCATATAGCGCTTCCAAGGCTTCTTCTGATCACTTAGTTCGCGCTTATGCACACACTTACGGACTAAAGGTCACGATTTCCAATTGTTCTAATAATTACGGACCATATCAATTTCCAGAAAAATTGATTCCATTATTTATTACCAATTTGATGTCTGGTCAAAAAGTTCCAGTTTACGGCGATGGCCTTAATGTTCGCGATTGGCTTCACGTTGCCGATCACTGCGAAGCGATTGATTTAATTATGCATCGTGGTGAGCTTGGTGAAACCTATTGTATTGGCGGTGCGGCCGAAAAAACTAATCGGGAAATTACCGACCTGATTTTGAAAACCATGTGTCGCGATGAAAACTGGATAAATTTTGTAGCTGACAGACCTGGTCATGATAGACGCTATGCTATTGATTTTTCTAAATTGAAAAATGAATTAGGATGGCAACCGAAAATTAAGTTTGAAGATGGCATTGCGGAGACGGTTAAATGGTATCAAGAAAATGAAGCTTGGTGGCAAAAGTTGAAGAAGATTTAAATAATAGAATGGATCCCGGATCAAGTCCGGGATGACAATAAATGTATGGCAAAAGAAATGAAAGGCATTATTTTGGCTGGAGGCATGGCCACGAGATTATTTCCCTCAACAATTGTTGTTTCTAAACAGTTGTTGCCGGTTTATGATCGGCCGATGATTTTTTATCCATTGAATACTTTGATCAAGGGTGGAATTAGAGATATTTTAATTATCGTTTCGCCAGAGTATAGCGGTTTGTTTGTTAATTTACTTGGTTCAATTTTTGAAAATTACGGCGTTAAGATTTCTTTCAAGGTTCAGCGTCAGCCACGAGGTCTGCCCGAAGCATTTATTCTCGGAGAAAGTCATATCGATCATCATAATGTCGCTTTGATTTTGGGAGATAATATTTTTGAAGATGACTTTTCGGAAGCTATTAAAAATTTTGAATCCGGCGGACAAGTTTTTGCCAAAAAAGTTCCAGATCCAGAAAGATTTGGCGTGGTCAAATTGGGAGAAAATAATCGAGCAGAATTAATTAAGGAAAAACCACAGGAATGGATTAGTGATTACGCTGTCACTGGTTTGTATCTTTATGATCAGCGAGTAGTTGAAGTAGCCAAGAGCTTAAAACCATCGGCTCGTGGTGAGTGGGAGATTGTTGATTTGCATAATTTTTATTTAAATCAACAGGAACTCAAAGTCACCGTCTTTGACGGCGCTTGGCTCGATGCCGGCACTCATGATTCTCTCCTTGAGGCAGGCATGATCGTCAAAGAAAAAGGCATTTCCAAAAATTTTCATCCAATTATCGAGGAGGCAACAAAAGAGTTCTGTGAGATTTTCAAAAACAGCATAAAAAAATAATATTTACGATATGTCCAAATATAAATCACCATTACCGCATCTGTTAAACCCTGGTCATAGCGCTTGCGCTGGCTGTGGCATGATTATCGCGGCTCGTTTGGTGCTTGAAGCGGCGGGAGAAAACACGATTGCGGCTAACGCGACCGGTTGCAGTGAAGTGACCACGACGCAATACCCAATGTCCGCTTTTAAAATTCCTTGGATTCATTCTTTGTTTGAAAATCCAGCCTCGCTTGCTTCAGGAATTTTGGCTGCTTTGCGTCACAAAGGCGAGGAAGGCAAGACCAATATGCTCGTGCTTGGTGGCGACGGCGCCACTTTTGATATCGGTGTCGGTCATATCTCCGGCGCTTGGAAACGCGGTGAAAATTTTCTTTATGTTTGTTATGATAATGAAGCTTACCAGAACACTGGCTATCAATCTTCCGGTTCAACACCGCTTGATGCTAATACTACGACTACGCCTCCAGGCAAACGTTCTTCCGGTTCCACAGAATTAAAAAAGGACATGATTAAAATCGCTTTGGCGCACAATCTTCCATATGTGGCCACTGCTAACGTCGCTTATCCGATTGATCTGATTGCCAAGGTCAAAAAAGCTTTGACGATTAAAGGGCCGAAGTATCTGCAGATTTATTGTCCTTGCGTTCCAGGTTGGGGAATCGAACCGAATGAGACTTTGCAAGTAGCGCGAATGGCTCAGCAATCAGGATTTTATCCAAATATTGAGTATGTCAATGGCGAATTAGTCCAGGTTCAAAAAATAAACAAATCAATTTCGGTGGAAGAATTTTTGAAACCACAAAAGAGATTTAAACATTTGTTTAAAAATGAATCTGGTAAAGTGGAAATTGCCAAGATCCAGAAAATTGCTGACGAGAATATTAAAAATTTTGGATTAGATAAGAAATAGAAAAGTTTAAATAAAAAAATCTCGGATGATGTCCGAGATTTTTTTATTTTATTTCATCCAACTCTTAAACTTCTCCTCAAACTTTTTCAACTTCGGTCCGATGATTACTTGGCAGTAGGGTTGTTCTTGATTTTTTTCGTAATAATCAAAATGGTAACTCTCGGCCGGATAAAAATCTGTCAGGGGATTGACCTCGGTCACAATCGGAGAGTTAAATTTATGTTCGTCGGTTAATTCTTTTATTTTTTTCTCAGCGGCAAATTTTTGATTGTCTGAATTATATAAAATCAAGGAGCGATAATTGGTGCCGACATCGTTGCCTTGTTTGTTGAGAGTAGTGGGATCGTGGAGTTCAAAAAATAATTCTAGAAGTCCGGCATAACTTATCTCTGTCGGATCAAATTCTATCTTAACGGTTTCGGCGTGGCCAGTTGCGCCACCGACAACTTGCTCGTAAGTCGGATCTTTTTTTTCACCGCCGGCATAACCGGGAGTGACCGAGATGACGCCCTTGATTTTTTTGTAAATAGCTTCCACTGACCAAAAACAACCAGCGCCAAAAACAGCGATTTCAGATTTTGGCACTTCAGAATTTTTAACAAATTTCATGGAGAGGGAATTGACGCAGTGTCTGGTGTCTTTCTCTGTCATTTTTTCGCCGACAAAAACATGACCAAGATGAGCGTCGCAAGTATTGCAAAGAATTTC
>CAIVNC010000033.1 GCA_903907165.1 Candidatus Buchananbacteria bacterium | reverse complement strand
TGGAAACCGCAATTCCATTACAGTAGTGGCCAAAGCGGTAATCCAGATCTTTTTCTTATGGGTATCTGGATTGATCACCGCCCTCGTCGAACCGATGAGTACCCCAATGTGGAAGTAACAACTACCACGTTGCGGGCGAAATGAAATAAGTTCGCTCTGATTTTTACCCACGCCAGCGTTCATCTAGAATGCTGGCTTTTTTTAATCCAAAATATCGTTAACAATCTCGCCATTACCTCGGACAAACTCTTCTCCCGTCATGGCGTTTTTGCCTTCCATTTGCAAATTGTCGATAACTAGATAGTTGTTGCCACAAGCCACTGCCAGGTCTTTACCGTCGAGAAAAACCTCGCCGGTTTTTTTGTTGGCACCAAGTTCTGAAGATTTCTTGATTTTAACAGAAGGAAAGATTTTTATTTTTTTGCCTTGCCAAGATGTCCAGGAAACTGGCCATGGATAGAAGGCTCTGATTTGTCGCTCGATAATTTCGGCTGGTTGTGACCAATGGATCTTGGCGTGTTCTTTATCTATTATACTACAAAAAATCGCTTTGGTATCGTCTTGAGGTTTTGGCGTTATTTCTTTGGCTAAGAATTTTTTGGTTGTTTTAATCAAAAATTCTGGTCCGATTTCTCCGGCCAAGGCATGAAGTGATTCATTAGTTTCATTACCACTAAGATCTATGGCTAGTTGGTCAAGGATTGGTCCATGGTCCATTTTGGCGTCCATGAGTATGATAGAGATTCCAGTTTCCTTATCTCCAGCGAGAATGGCTGCTTGAACTGGAGAAGCGCCACGGTATTTCGGTAGAAGTGATGGATGAACGTTAATACAACCAAGCTTGGCAAGATCTAAAATGTCTTGAGGAATGATTTGGCCAAAAGCGACGACAATAATCAAATCTGGTTCCAGTTTTTTTATTTCTGAAATTAGCAAGTGATTGTTCTTTAAGATCTCTGGCTGAAAAACTGGAATTTCGTTTGCTTCGGCTAGGCTTTTGACTGGCGGTGGAGTTAAGATTTGTTTTCGTCCCACTGGTCGATCCGGTTGAGTGATAATTGCAGAAATTAAAAAATCTGGGTCAGCAATCAGCGCAGTTAAAAATGGCACGGCAAAATCAGGCGTACCAATGAAAATAGTTTTAATCGTTTGATTCATGAGGAGTGAGGGTGAATAATTTTTTGGCTTTGTCGATAAAAAGGATGCCGTCTAGATGATCGACTTCGTGTTGGATAATGCGAGCTAACATGCCAAAAGCCTGGAGACACTGTTTTTTGCCTTGAGCGTCTATGTAGTTGACGGTAATTTTTTTGTGGCGTTTAACATCACCGTAGATAGTTGGTACAGAAAGACAACCTTCTTCGCCCCATTCCTTGAGTAGCGATCTTTTGATGATTTCAGGGTTGATCAAGACAATAGTTTTTTTGCGATAAGTGACCACGGCTAGTCTGATACTTTCGCCAATTTGAGGAGCTGCCAAGCCAACGCCATCACTTTTTTGCATGGTTTCGATCATTTCCGGAATTAGCTTCTGCAGTTTTTTGTCATCAAAATTTGTGACCGGCTTAGCTTTTTGCCTCAGAATCGGATCTGGATTGATTAATATTTTTAACATATTCTATTTATATTTATTATAGTTAAATTTTGCCATAAAACAGGCTCAAAGTCAAAGTATGGCGTAATAGGGGATAATATAGTAAAATGAGCTTATATGGAAAAGAAAATCAATCTCGGCCCTCAAAGTCTTAGTGACATTATGATGGCAAAAATGAAAAAGACCAATCAAATCAAGCCGCCGGCGTACGAGTGGCAAGACTTGGCTTTGCGATTAATTAAGGAACTAGGAATCCCAAATTTTAAACGTGGCTCGGTTTTTAAGGTGTGCAAAGAGAATTCCAAAGAGCTAATTGAAAAATGTCTCAATGATACCAAGGAGCTTTGTCAGACGGGGGATAGATGGAAATACTTTTTTAAACTGATAACAAAGAAGTTTGAGGAGCCGAAGAAAGAAGAAATAAAATAATATGGAATTTAATAAACTAGTCAGAGACGGAATCCCCGCCAAAATAGAAAGAAACGGTGAAAAGGCTTTTACTCATATTGCCGGAGATAAAGAATATGAGGAAGCTTTGACGCAGAAGTTAAAAGAAGAAGTTGATGAATTTTTAGCAACTCCTTGTGTAGAAGAAGCTGCTGATATTTTGGAGGTTTTGCACGCTATTTGTGATTTAAGGGGTGTTGATTTGAGTAGTCTCGAACAAGTTCGCCAAGAAAAGCTAGAAAAGCGCGGTGGCTTTAGTCAAAGAATAATTTTAGAAAGAACAGAAGAATAATATGGTAAAAATAATTCCACTCACAAAAGAATATTTAGCCAGGGCCTCGGAATTAGCCGATTCTATTTTTCCGCATGAAGAAATATTACCAAGTAAGGCTTTTGAGGGTAGTGTAGATGAAGATAAATTTCAAGATATTGTGCAAAAATTTTATAATGACCTAGTAGAAATAGAGTATTTTATTGCAGCTGATGAAAATGACTCTGTTCTTGGAACTAGTGGAATTTATTCACTTGACTCCGATGAAGAAGATTCTTGTTGGCTTGGCTGGTATTGCGTTCACCCCGATTATCGAGGCCAGGGACTAGGGAGGTTGTTAATGAATTATACAGTAGATGAAGCCAGGAAAAGAGGTAAAAAATATTTAAATCTTTATACTTCAACAAATCCAAATGAAGCCGAAGCACAAATAGTTTATGAAAGAAATGGTTTTTATATCACCGACCAAAAAAGAGAAAAGCAAGGTGATTACGAAATATTTTACAGAAGAAAAAACCTCGGTTAAGGCCGAGGTTTTTATATATATGGTAGTTTAGTCGAGTTTCAAATTTGCCACCAAATATCCCACGCCAAACGGAGCTTCATAACTCAGAATTTCAGTTTTGTAATTGATGCCGTTTAAGATACCAAGAAGAATCAAGAATGATCTTAATCCGCACTCGGCGGCATTTTTGATTAATTTGGGATCAATATTCGCTACAGCTTGGGCATCGCCATTTTTAAGTAATTCAATCAAAGTCTCATCAAACTTCTTGCCATCCGCGTTGTATGGCGCTGGAGAGTCTTTGGTCAGGCAATGAGAGAGATCACCAGAAGCGATAACGGCAATTCTCTTATCGCTAGAAATAATCAAATCCTTTAGCGTCTTACCAAATTCCAAATGAGTCTGATTATCAAGAAGTGAAAAATAAATTGGCATTAAATTTGTCGTCTTGAGGTGTTGACCGAGATAATAGTAGGGGATGCCAATACCGTGATCAAGTTTTGGTTCGGAGATAATGTTTAACTGGAACTTATCACTGATTCTTTCTTTGTTGGAGATGGTAAAAATAGTTTCTCCTGGTGCTTCGAGCTTAGTAGAAAAGTCACCAAAGGCTTCAAAATTAATTTCGTATTTTTCTGACAGATTTATAGTAAAGGCATCAGCGCTTAATTCGCCGTGAGGTGAAATAATAATTAAAATATCTGGCTTGGAGGCGTAAAGATCCTGCTCTAATCCTTCCATTGCCTCCTTAGTTTGTTTGATTTTTTCCAAGTTTTCCTTGCCTAGAGAGGGAATGGCAATAGGAGGGTGAGGAACGATGGCGCTAAAAACTAAAGACATATTTTTTAGTTAAGATAATTAAATTACCAGCTTCCGGCGATCGGGTCGCCCACAGGAATAAGATTAAGCGTATCTTTTGAAATAGTCAAGACATTTTTCCATTTGTATTTCATGGAAGTAAAAACGTTACCATTGGTGATGGCCATTCTCTTGCCATTGGAAATAACGTAAACCGTGCTTGAACCTTTAATTTTGACTAAGCCGCCATCAGGCAAAAGAACTGGTGCGCCAGGCATATATTGATCAAGATCCATAGTCGTAGTCTTTTTGATTGGCATGCCTTTGAAATTGAAATTCAAAATTTCCTGATTTTGGATTAATTTTTTCTGACCGCTAATAACGTAATAAACTGCTTTGGTCTTTGTATCTTGAAGTAGAATTCCGGTTGGATAAATAGTATCTGAAGTAACATTTGGACCATCATCGTATGAAGCTAGATCACCATCTGTAACTTGAGTAATATCATCATCTTTAAATCCAAGTTTCTTAAAAACATCAGCGCTTTGAATGAGGCGTTTTTGATCACCGACGACCATGTAGATATCCTTGTCTGGAGTCTGAAGGAGAGAGAAGTTGAGGTATTTGATCGGCGTGCCAAGGTCGTAGTAGCTTAAATCGCTATCATCGACATTGATGATTTTATCTGGGGAATAGATGGAGTAGAGAACTGATTTGGAAGTAATTGGCTTCTTCTCGCCGTCTTTAATTAGATAAACTGTATCACTGGCATTGCCTTGGAGTAGTGAACCATCGGGCCATTTTTTGGAGAAGTACTCACTGTATAATATCCAAAAACTTTTATTGCCGCCGCATTTACCATAGCAATCAACGTGAGGCGTATAATTGTACAATCCTGCCGTAGCAGCATTTTCTGGCGTAACCGGTTGACCATCGATTACGTAAGTATTGCCCGGTCTATAGTTGAACTGATTGATATTGTCCAAATAATACCTAGTTTGAGCTGCTGCCGAGTTCACCTGTTTATAAAAACCCTTGTATTTATCATTACAACCGCCACCATCTGGACAGCCGTAACCAGTCGCCCAGTCATATTGGCTAGTTTTTGGTGTGGGATCGTTAAGTAATCCCATTTCTTTTTCCACTAAAACCATCAGATATTTAGGATTAATTGACCATTGTTGAGCAACTTCATAAAAAGTTTGGGGCGCGGTTTTAATGTTGCCATCCTTATCTGGGCAGGAGTAATTTTTTAAAGTGCCAGAAGTATTGGATAAAAAATCTTGAATGTCTTTGAGACTCATGGAGTTATAATCAGAAATTTCACTATTGGAAATGAGATTATTTGGATTAAAATCAGCAGCCAAGGTCGGATAAGCAATAGCTAATATACCAAGGGTGCAAAAAGCATAAAAATATTTGGCTAATTTCATGATAAAAACGCTTATTTTTTAGGTAAAAAAATACTTAGGTTTATTATAACAAATTTTTGAGAGTTTGAGTATATCCGGAATATTTTTTCTCTTTGCTAAAAAGGGCTGAATTTGATAAACTTAAATCAGTTAAATTAACATTATTTATGTCCCATAAGTACGACTTTGAAGATTTTGAGAATGATGATGAAGAGGACGAGTGGGGTGGAAATCATCTTGGGTTTGAGCCAAAGGGGCGTGGTTGCTTGAGTTTTTGCGGCTGTGGCTTGTTGGCGCTCGTTATTATCCTGATTATTGCTGCGTTAACTATTCAGTTTGCCGTTGCTCCGCTAGTTCAAAAAATCGATGTCGTGTCTTCATCAACCAATGCCTTTTTGAGTTCAACTGAAAAAGATCAAATAGTTTGGCGTAGCTTGGCTAATTGGGGACAAGAAAAATTCAGCAATATCTCAACTTCAACGATAGGCTGGAGTAAAGACCTAATGAAAAATGATTTAACTCAAAAAGTTTCGTCTACTTGGCAAGATTTTGTTAGTAAAATAAAAACATGGAAGAAATAAAAATTTTAGGCGTAAAACTAAATAAAATAGATCTGGAAGGTGCAATAGCCATTGTTAGTGACTGGCTGGAAACGACTGGTCAGCATACTTTGTTTACGGTCAATCCGGAGTTTGTAATGGCGGCACAAAAAAATCAGCAGTTCAAAGAAATCTTAAATTCTTCAGGCTTAAATATTTGTGATGGTGCTGGCACGGCCTGGGCAGGAAAATTTTTGGCTGGACAACAACTGACAAGGGTGACAGGGGTTGAGTTGGTAGAAAAATTATTAGTCTCATTGCCGGGTTTAAAAATTTATTTACTCGGTGGCAAGGAGGGCTCGGCCGAATCTTTGATGGCCAAATATCCCATTTCTATTGTCGGTGCCGATTCTTCGGTTAAATTAAAATCAGATTATTTGGAAGTAGAAAATAACACTGAAACTCTAGAAAAAATAAATCAAAGCCAGGCCAATGTTCTACTCGTTGCTTTTGGTCAGGTCAAACAAGAAACTTGGATAAACACCAATCTTTCCAAATTGCCAAATGTAAAGGTAGTTATCGGCGTCGGTGGAACTTTTGATTATCTTTCTGGTCAAGTTAGACGAGCGCCAAGTTCAATACGAGCTCTTGGTTTGGAGTGGCTTTTTAGATTGATTACTGAGCCTCAGAGATTTACTAGAATCTGGAATGCTACCGCCAAATTTTCTTGGTTGGTTTTTAAGGAAAAATGGTTTAATAAAGTTTGAAATATTGAGTAAATCGTGTTAGGATAAGCTCAAATTAAACATAATCAATATGACTTCAACAAATTCAGAAAAACGAGTTCGCACTAGATTTGCGCCTAGTCCAACTGGCTTTGTCCATGTTGGCTCTTTGCGTACCGCTCTTTACGCTTATCTTTTTGCTAAGAAAAATAATGGCGATTTCTTGTTACGCGTCGAAGACACTGACCAATCTAGAGAAGTGGCCGGAGCTGTGGAAAACCTGCTTTTTTCGCTAAAATGGGCCGGAATCGAGCCAGATGAGGGCGTTTGTCTCGATCAGGGGGGGAAAGCCTCAGAGAAGGGAGATTTTGGGCCTTACACGCAGTCCAAGAGACTGGAGATCTATCAAGGCCATGTTCAGGAGTTGGTAGATAAAGGCTTTGCTTACTACTGTTTCTGCACCTCCGAGCGCCTAGAAACTTTGCGCCAGGCTCAAGAGGCTAATAAGCGACCAACAAAATATGATCGTCATTGTATAAATCTAACTCCTGCTGAAATTGAAGAAAAAATAAAAAATGGCGAAAAATATGTTGTCCGCATGAAAATTCCAGATGGTCAGACGATTGAATTTACGGATATCGTTCGTGGTCAGGTTAGAGTAAATACTAGCGAGATCGATGACCAGATTATTTTGAAGTCTGACGGTTTTCCAACATATCATTTGGCTTCAGTAGTTGATGATCACTTGATGGAAATCAGTCATGTAATTAGAGCAGAGGAGTGGTTGTCGTCTACGCCAAAACATATTTTGCTCTATCAATTTTTTGGTTGGCAAGCCCCTGAATGGGCTCATTTGTCTTTGTTGCTTAATGCTGATAAAACAAAATTGTCCAAGCGTCAGGGCGATGTAGCTGTCGAAGATTATCGCGCCAAGGGTTATTTGCCCGAAGCGGTAGTTAATTTTGTAGCCCTGCTTGGTTGGAATCCTGGTACTGATCAAGAAATTTTATCAATGTCTGAACTCGTTGAAAAATTTACCTTAGAAAAAGTCCACAAGGCTGGAGCTATTTTTGATTTGCAAAAGCTTGATTGGATGAACGGCGAATATCTCAAGAAGATGCCACTTACCGATCTTAAATCTGTAGCCATGCCGTTTTTGGAAAAAAACTTTGGTCCAGAAAATATAGCCAAATTATCTTCTACTCTTGATCAAATTTTGATCATGGAGCAGCAAAGAATTAGCAATCTGAACCAGATTGGCTTGGGGCTAGACTTTTTGACCACCGATAAATTGGATTACGATCCAAATATTTTGACTTGGAAGAAATCTGACGCTCAAGGCACTACTGGAAGTTTAAAAATGTTAGTTGAAGAAGTTTCAAAATACTCGACTCTTGATTGGACGGCTGCAAAGTTGCAGGAAAAAATTGTTAATTTTATTAAGGAAAATAACCTAACTAACGGGGAAATGCTTTGGCCGATGCGCGTGGCGCTAACTGGTCTTGAAAAATCTCCAACGCCGTTTGAAGTGGCAGAAATCCTTGGTCAAGAAAAAACTTTAGCTCGCTTGAATGAGGCTATTAGTCTATTGACTAATTAATTTGTTATTATTCTCGTCTTTTTGTTATAATATAGGTACTAAGACAGTTTTATTTCACCCATGCTTAAAAAAACTATTCATAAACTAGCCCTAGGGTCAGTCTTTATTTTGTTGTTTAGCCTTGTTTACTCTTCAGCTGGTTCAATTTTAGCGGATACTTCTTCTTCAGATACGACTGCTACAGCGTCAACCGGTGGAGCCGACGATAGCTTGATTCAAGATTTGAATAATCAAATCGACGCTCAGCACAAGAAAATTGATGACATGGTTAGTCAAATCGGTCAGCTGAACAAAAATATTACCGATGCTCAAGGCAAAGCGACAACGCTACAAAATCAGGTTTTGATCTTAAATAACCAGATTGCCAAGATGGAGCTGGATATTGATGCCAAAAATGAGGAAATCAAATCTACTAATCTGGAAATAGATAAAATTCTCTTGCAGATCAAGGACAACGAGGCTTCTATTGCTAAAGACAAAGACCAATTGTCAGCCTTTATTCGTCAGCTTAATCAAGATGATCAAAAGAGTTATCTTTCCGTTCTTCTGAGTAATAATTCTTTTTCAGAATTTTTTGATCAAATTAAGTACTTGGAAAACATTAGTAGTGATATTCAAAATACCTTAAATCGAGTTCAGGAAAATACCGCTAAATTAACGAATCAAAAGCAAGATCTCCAAGATAAAA
The DNA here is from genome assembly GCA_903907165.1 of Candidatus Buchananbacteria bacterium. Taxonomy (GTDB): domain Bacteria; phylum Patescibacteriota; class Patescibacteriia; order 2-01-FULL-39-33; family 2-01-FULL-39-33; genus CAIVNC01. The sequence continues at coordinate 11,536 of CAIVNC010000033.1, read as the reverse complement.
AAGATTCTCTCACTGAGTTATTGGCCAAATTAGAGGAAGAAAAGGCCGTAATGAGCGATCAAAAGAGTGAAAAAGATTTCTTAATTGTCCAAACAAAAAATTCGGAGAAAAAATTCCAGGGTTTAGTGGGGGATATGAAGGCTGAACAAGCAGCGGCCAATAATCAAGTGGCGGCCCTAGAAAAGAAATTGCGTGATCAGTTGGCAAAAAAAGGCAGCACTGAAAAATTTAATACGCTATCGGCCGCAGCTTTGGGTTGGCCACTGGCTGCTCATCGTATAACTTGCACTTTCCATGACCCGGATTATCCTTATCGTAATTTATTTGAACACTCTGGCTTAGATCTAGCTGCTAAGCTTCAGACACCGGTTATGGCTGCTGAAGGTGGTTATGTGGCCAAAGTAGCTCTTGGAACAAAGTGGTACGGCAATTATATTATGATTATTCACAGCAATAATTTGGCAACACTTTATGGCCATTTAACTAGTGTAAACGTAGCCCAAGATCAGTATGTTGGCAAGGGACAGTTAATTGGTCTTAGTGGTAGCACTGGCTTTTCTTCTGGACCGCATTTGCATTTCGAAGTCAGATATAATGGCGTGCCAGTCAATCCTTTGAGTTATTTGCCTTAAATAGTATGGGTGAAAAAATTACTAAAATTTTCTTCGATGTGCTCTATGCTATAATGCCAACGGGAATTATTGTGATAACTGGCCTTATCTTTTACTTTAATTATAATGATCAGTTTTTGGAAAATTTGATGAGCTTTATTTTTCCAGTATTGTTTTATGTCATTTGCTTATTGATTTGTTTTTACTACCGCAGACACAAAAAGAAAAAAATTATCGCTGAAAATGGCAGTCAGGAAATATACATAGTTATAAATTATTTTAGTTTATTTTGGCATGATATGTTGCTTTTTTTGACACCTTGCATAATAATTATTCTAGCCTACTGGGTTAAGGGTCAAGTAGATATTATAGACATTGTGTCGTCGGCCATTGCGGCAATCGCCCTGTACTTATCAGAATTAATATATAAAAATAAAAGAACAAATTTATGACAACTAAAAAATCAGTAGAAAAGAAGGTGGTAGGCGCTATAAGCAATGCGGCCAAAAGCAAAACCACCAAAAAAGTAATAAAAGCTATAGACAAAGTAGCCAAAAGCCAGGAAGTTAAAAAAGCTTTGACAGCGGTAGACAAGGCTATGAAAAGTCCAGCGGCCAAAAAATTACAAAAAGATTTTAAGTGTTGCTGTGATGATTGCGCTGATGATGCCAAAAAATTAGGTCAGGATTTGATGGCTAGAATCAAGGAAATGAAAGATAAATACGAACACATGGATGATAAGACCAAAAAGCAAATCATGACCGGTATTACTGGAGCGGCTGCCTTTTTGGCTGGCGTGGCTATTGCGGCTGGCGGTAAAAAGAAAAAGAACAAAAAATAATTATTCATAATTCTAAATCTATGGAGCAATGCAAATGTGGCATGCCCCTGGAAAAGGGGATGGAATGTTCGTGTAATCCCAGTCTATGTGTCCATTGTTGCGAATGCGGCCCTGGCTGCAAGTGTGGCTGCGACCAAGTTCTAGCAGATGAAGATTTTGAGGAATAAATATAAAAACCGCTCAGAGATGAGTGGTTTTTATATTGACTAGCTAGTTTTCTCCTCCGCTGTGGAATTTTTTGTAAACGTCTTTTAGTTGTTTATTTGTGACGTGAGTGTAAATTTGAGTGGTACCAATGTCTTTGTGACCCAGTAATTCTTGAACCGAACGCAGGTCGGCACCTTGATTGAGCAAATCTGTAGCGTAACTATGTCTCAGGGTGTGTGGCGTGGCGTCCACCGGCAGGCCGGCCATGATGGTATATTTTTTAACCATGGTTTCAACCGATCTAGTTGTTAATCGATGGTCGCATTCGAGATCATTATTTTTTTGGTAGTTAATGAACAGGGGAGGAAGCATGTCTTTGCGCTTATCGAGGTATCTAATTAGCCAAGACAAAGCTCTCTCGGAAATAAAAATTGGTCTAGCTGAACCGCCCTTACCATAAATATTAAATTCCATTCCATCTTTTTGGATTTTCTTTAGTTCACTGATATTAAAATTTTTCGCGTTAAGCGAAGTTAACTCTGAGACACGCATGCCAGTAGAGAAGAGTAGCTCCATGATGGTTCTATTGCGCAGACCGCTGATCTCGGAGATGTCTGGCATGTCCAGCAACTTTTCAATTTGTTCAAAATTTAAAAATTTTATTTTTTTATCTTTGTCAGTTAATTTTGGTAATTTTATTTTTTCTGCCGGTAGTGAGATGATGTCTCTATTGGCAAAATAGTTCAGAAGGCCGCGTAGGGCTCGGAGGTAATAGCTCTGAGAGGTCTTCTTGAGGTACTGGCCCTTATAGTCTGTTTTATGGGACAAGTATAACCTATAGTCCCAGATATGGTCCGTGGTGAGTTCGTGGGGCTTAAGTTCGGTTAACTCATGAGCCTTGAGCCAGTCCACAAAAACTTTCAAAAAATTATGATAATTTTTAGAGGATACGGGGCTTAAACCCTTCTCAACTTCACAATATTTAAGAAAGGTAGGTATGTGCTTGATTATAGGTATGGTAGAGTTTTTCATGGGTTTTATTGTTATATATCATCGGTTATCCCGTGTTATACGAAGATAGATATATTATATAAATATTCTTATCCACAGTCAAGACTTGAGGGCACTCCTCCTCTACTGATAATAAATCTTGCTGCCAAATCTTAAATCAATATACTGTAATCCTTTACGATCTTTTAATTTTTGTTGCAAGAGGGTGGCTAGATTCTGAAGGGGTGGCTTAATACCGTTATTGATATCAAATAACACCCTCCATCCCTCTTTGGTGAACATGACTATCTCGTCGTTATTCTCCCCTATTTCATAACCCGTAATTGTAGTGCTGGCCGGCAATGGATTAGATTTTATTTCCTGATTAAATTTAATTAAAAAATTCATTGTCCGACCAGGAGCTATGCTAGAACCAAAACTAAGATCAACATTTTTTAGATTAAGAATAGCAAAGCGATCCCAGTACTTCCCTACTTGGTCGTTTGGTAAGCCACGAAAGATCTTGCCGTCCAAATTGGCGAAATAAAATAAATCTTTATTGGCGTCATGAATAATAACGTTGGCTGGTTTTTCTACGAGATCAATACTTAGGTCATGCCAACTTTCGTTGACGTTTAGTTCGTCTAAATTGTATTTGTTGTTAATGGCTTTTATTAACTTGTCTTTACTAAAGAAGAGTTGGTTGCGTCTTGGCAGTATCCGCCACTTAAAGGAGTTTAATTCATGATTAACAACGCCGCGGAATTCATTTTGATCAATTAGATCTAGTCCAGTCAGATCGACTTGCTTGATCATAAAAAGATCGCTATAGAGGACAACATAGACGGCAAAAACCGCTAAGATGATGTTCACATATAGCTTAGTGTTAAATTTCGGTTTATTTTCTCTTCGCTTGAATGGATTTACAAAAAACTTTTTGCCATAGTCACGAACCATCGGTCGCCTAGAATTAAAATCAGACGACGAGTCAAAGCTGTCGTTTTCGTTTAAATTTAAATCATTTTGATTTGAGCCTATTGACACGATTGTGTTTTAGCTGTATAATAAAGTATGCTTTTTCGAAAGCATCTATCCCAAAAGACAAAGGAGTTTTTCTTATGTCTTCCCCGTTCCTTGCCCCTGTACTTATGGAAACACCTGGTTTCCGCCCCGTTCAAGTCCCCGCAGGAGAGGTAGTTGCTTTAATCAGTAGCTCGGAAGATCATGACAATTTTCGGAAAAAGAGTTTATTGGAAAAGCTGGAGAACTATCTGGCCGTTGAAAATCTCTTTGGCAAAAGTTGCGCTGAGGTTTTGGACGACATGATAGATTCGGTTGAGGAGTTGATAAAACTCCGCGTTCCCACTAAGCGAATCGTTCAAGCCATGGAAGACGGCCTGATTTATCGTCAAGCGGTTGATTTGTCGACTTGCTCGAAGCTTGAGCTTCTCATCACTATCTTCCTTGTCCTGGTGCTGAAATAGCACCTTCAGTTGAAAACTGATAGTCTTACGCCGGCGTCTTAATGAGCCGGCTTTTTTATTTGGCCGAAATTTTATCAAAACCGCAATATGGTCGTAGTATCTTTGGAATAATAATAGAGCCGTCAGCTTGTTGGCCATTTTCTAAAATGGCAATTAAAGCACGACTAATAGCAATAGCGGTGCCATTTAACATATGAACGTATTCTTTCTTGCCACTTTCATCTTTATATTTGATATTCAAGCCTCTAGCTTGATAATCAGTGCAATTGGAGGTTGAGGTAATCTCAGCCCAATCCCCTTTCTCATCGTGTTTTCCTGGCTTGCCAGGCATCCAAGCTTCAAGATCGTAAGTGCGGTAAGATGGTGCTCCAAGATCGGCTGTGCAATGATCAATAACTCGGAAAGGGATTTCTAAGCCACTGAAAATTTCCTTTTCAATATCGAGTAATTCCAAGTGAGCTTGTTCGCTCTTGTCTGGAGTGGTGTATTGAAACATTTCAATTTTGGTAAACTGATGGACGCGGAAAATGCCTTTGGAGAATTTGGAATAGCTGCCAGCTTCAGTGCGGAAGCAGTGTGAGACAGCAATATATTTCTTTGGCAAATCACTAAGCTCAAAAACTTCGTCCATGTGATAACCACCCATGGCAATCTCGGCGGTGCCAATCAAGCACAAGTCAGTATTTTCAATATTATAAACCTGAGTTGACTCACCGCGAGGATTAAAGCCCAAGCCTTCCAAAACCTCTCTTTTGGCTAAATCTGGAGCAGAAAATGGGGTAAAGCCACGCTTCACTGCAGTATTTAGGGCGTATTGAATTAAGGCAAATTCTAGAAGTGCTAATTCATTTTTGAGATAATAAAATTTAGCGCCGCTGACCTTGGTAGCGCGATCAAAATCGATAAGATCTAGTTTTTCGGCTAGTTCAACATGATCAAGTGGTTCAAAATCAAACTTAGTTGGTTCCTTGAAAATTTCTAGAACTGGATTTGCGTCTTCGTCAGAACTAACGACTACGTCTGGATGAGTGATGTTTGGTACCTGCATCCAAATCTCACGGAATTTTTGTTCCAGTGGTTCTTGTTGGGCTTCCAGTTGCTTAATTTCCTCCCCTACTGATTTCATCGCCTCGATTTCTTCTGGTGATGGTTTGGTTTTGGAGGTGGTGTTTCGCTTAGCGCGTAAGTCGTTGATTTTGCTTTCTAGTTCGCGTCTTTCTTCCTCGAGTTTTAGTAACTCGTCAATGTTTACTTTTGACAGGCGGTCGCTAGAATTCTTTTTGACCAAATCAGCATTTTCGCGGATAAATTTTATATCCAACATATATTTATTTTATTTTTCGATAATATCAACTGAAGTAACTTTGACAGGGTTAACTGGTTGAGATGGTTCGCCCATAGCGCTCATGCTTACTGGAGCGGTAGCAATCTTATCAACTACATCCAAACCTTTAATAACATGACCGAAGATGACATAGTTTTTTGGCAATGGATTGTCAGCATGCATAATGAAAAATTGTGAGCCGTTGGTGTTTGGACCAGCGTTGGCCATAGCCACGGTACCGCGAGTGTAGTCGCCAGTAAACGGTTCATCGTCAAATTTGTAACCAGGTCCACCTGCTCCGGTGCCGGTTGGATCTCCACCTTGGATCATAAAGCCCTTGATGACACGATGGAAAATTGTGCCGTTATAAAAGTTTTTCTTGGCCAAAGAAACAAAATTGGTAGCTGTGATTGGTGTATCTTTGGCATTCAAAGCGATTTCAATAGTGCCGTCAGTAGTGTGCAAAACGGCAGTGTAAGATTTGGATTGATCGATTAGATTTGTTGGCATGTTTGGGTTGTTAGTTGGATTAGGAAATAGAACTTGGCCAGCGCTGCTGGTTGATAGTTGAGGTTTTTGGTCAGCAGTTGGCTGAGTATCGAGCGGGGTTTGAGTTGCTGACTGAGTTTGAGTGTCTAGGACAATTCCTTGGTCATTGGTAGTATTCTGGCTCTGCTCGTTGTCGGATAATGGGGTGTAGTCACTACCGTTGTTTTGGTTGCTAGCGCAGCCAGACAGAACAAGTAATAAAACTGGTAAAATTATTAAAGTTTTTTTCATAATGACAAGCTGATTATTTATTATTCTTTATCTTTTGGTCGCAACATTGGAAACAAAACAATATCTCTCAAATTATTCTGACCGGTCAAAATAGCTACGGTGCGATCGATGCCCATACCCCAACCGGAGATTGGTGGTGCGCCGTGTTCCAGGGCAGTGATGAATTCATCATCAGTTTCTTGAATTTCATCTTCGCCTTCAGTCTTGGCTTGAGCTTGTTCGTCAAAACGTTCTTTTTGGTCAATCGGATCAACGAGTTCGGAATAAGCCTTGAGTATTTCCCAGCCATTGGTTACCATCTGGAATTGATCGACAATATTCTTGTCGCCATCACTGATTCTAGCTAGCGGTTGCATATATTTTGGATAGTGGAACAAAATTGTTGGATTGACGATCTTCGGCCGAGAAACTTTTTTGTAGAGATTATCTACGAGGCCAGTGAGGCTCATCTCGTCCATCTTATCAAATTCAATCTTTTTGCTTTTAATTTCTTTAAGTAGATCGCTAGCTTTATCAAATTTGGCAATATCAATGCCAGTGTCGTCTTTAATCATTTCAATAAAATCCAATTTTTTCCAAGGAGTGGTAAAATCAACCGTGGCTTTTTGGCCATCGCGGTTCTCAATTTCTATTTGCTTGGATAGTTTTAATTTATCAAAAATATAATCAAAAAGTCTTTCGGTGAAATCAATATTGTCCTCAAAATTCCAATAGGCGGCGTAATGCTCCAAGTGAGTGTGTTCTGGCAAATGAGATGGATCAGCGCCTTCATTGCGGAAAGCTTTGCCAAGTTCAAAAATCTTTTCCATACCACCGACGATCAGCTCCTTGAGTGGCAATTCATGAGAAATACGCATGACCAAATCGAGGTCAAGAGCGTTATTGTGAGTGTTGTATGGAGTGGCTGTGGCGCCAGTAGCCTTACTAAGCAAGGTTGGAGTTTCTACTTCTATAAAACCTTCTTGCCAATAAAATTCACGGATGGCGCGGATAAAATCACTGCGGAACTGAAAACGCTTTTTAGAATCCTCGTTCATCAACATGTCTAGATAGCGTTGGCGGTAAATAGTATCTTCGTCTTTAAGGCCATGGAATTTTTCTGGCAATGGCAAAAGGGCTTTGCCTAGGAAAGTATATTTTTTGACCAGAATAGAAATCTCGCCTTTTTGAGTTTTGAAAATTTCGCCTTCAACACCGATAAAGTCGGCCATATCAAAATGCTCGGCAAAAAATTGTAATGACTCCTCCCCTATTTCGTTAACATTCAAAACGATTTGCATCTTACCTGACCAGTCTTGAAGATGACAAAAAGCAATTTTGCCCATAGTCCGCTTGGTCATAATACGACCAGCGGTTTTGACAGTGGTGCCTTCTGGCTCGGCTTTGGCCTCAGCTAAGGACTGCTTTTTTTCAAATTTTTCAGGATATGGATTAACCCCTGACTTTCGGATAGCCTCCAGGCGCTCCAAACGCATTTCTCGTTCGCTTTTGATTGGTTGAGTAGTCATAATTTATCGTGCTAAAAGACGTATTAATGCTTTTAATTTTACAAAATTATGAAGAATTTTACAAGTTTTGGGATATTTGGGGTTTGAGGTTGGTTTTATTGTAAATTAAGCAATAAAATTCAAGTAGACTAAAAGTCTTCCAGGTGTTAAGATAGACAAGTCAGTGAAATTGGGTCAAATCGCAAGTCAGGAGAAATGAAAATGCCCAGAGTGTTCATACCAGTTGCGAAATTGACTGACTTGCAGTCAGGTGATCTTCTTTGCTACTGCAACGGAGCGGAAAGAAAAATGGATGATTTTCGCTTTGACGGTCAGATGTATCGATTTATCGTGGTCCTGAGTCCAAACCCCGAGCGTCGATTAGACATGGTCGGCTCAAGAACCGAAAACGGCGTTCTGGTTGGACTGCGGTATCCCGGCAGTGCGGTAATGAGTGGCAGTTCTTTAATCTTTCCTGATGAAACAAGTGAAAACAAAGTCAGAGGCGTTTCGAGAATCTCCTAGATTCCCCCTCCTCGACTTTATTGCCCAGTCCAGACAGATTCTTGTCTGGACTTTTTTATTGAAAATTTAATAAATAATAAATTTGAATAAAAAAGAAGCCCCCGTTAGACTTTATGGAAGAAGTCTAACGGGGGTAGTTTGATTGTCTGGCTTAAGCAGCGCAGACGGCTGCGATTTCCGCCTTGATGGCGGAGGCAGCCTGATCAATCTGCTGTTCATGATAAGCAGCGAGATCGAAACGATTCATCTTGTAGATGATCATGGAAAGACGAAGCTCTCCATTGCCATTGTCGTCGGTGTCATCTTTCGTAAACTCGACGATGTAGCTGGGATTGATCTTTTGGGAGAACAACTGTTCCCCGATAGTGTCCGCATCCCAATCTTGCCGGTCACCAGATCCGGTTGCGGAATGTCCGGAACTTGCGAGCTTGAGAAAATGCCCATCGTTTTCGTCACTCCAGATGGCGTAAAAATCAGTGTAGTCGTGATGACCACCATCGCAGTAACTGTAACTATCTTCATGGCCCTTCTTGGCGAGTAGGGACCTGTCACCACGACGAATCTTGATGTCGTTGATGGATTCCAGGTCGTACCCCAGAGGGAGGTCACTGAGAAACGGGAATTCTTTGATGAGAACTGCGAGACGATAAGCTTTCATGATACTTCTCCTTTTTCCCAAAAGAGTTTTTAGCCATATGCCCAAGTTCCCCTTGGCTCGCTGGCTTTGTTGCGAGAAACCACTCAATGTGAGTAGCACTTTAAACACTAAATTTTAGCGTTTAAAGTGCTACTAGCAAATAGGGATATCTATTTTTAATTTACTAATACTATCTATGATAGCACATATTGATAAATTTGTCAAGTATTTTAGCCATAATTATCAAAATAACGTCTAAATTTAGATAAAATAAATATTGTCAAAAACATAGTTTTTAGGCATTTTGTATTGAATTTGCATCCCCGCGAGCATTTGAAAATATTGTGCTGATTTTAGGCGGGAACGAACGGCCGTTAGGCAAACCACCCCAGGAGTAGCAACGACTTTGGGTGATTTAGTGAGCGAAGCCTAAAATCTAGCCATGATTTTCACCTGCTCGCAAGTTTTTGTGCTACTTTTTTGAAAAAGTGGCATAGCAATGACCGGGGAAGGTTGAAAGACTTTGTTTCCTGAGAAATAACGTGGACAAACTAGACCCCCTCCTAGCCTCCCCCTTCGTAAGGTGGAGGAAGAAATGCAAATTCCAGTAAACCTCGGCAAACCACCCCCAACCCCTCCTTGGAAAGGAGGGGACAAAAAAACTCGGAAATTATCCGAGTTTTTTGTATCTAATCGAGTTTATTTCTTCTTCCTCTTTTCTTTCTTATTCTTGAAATATTCCACCGCCCTGGTCGCTCCTTCAATGACAATTGGCAAATAGTTACTAGCTGTTTCCATTTTATCTTTTATAGCTTCTAGAATCTTATCCACAGTGTCCATTTTACGACGAAGACTGGATGTGACCTTAGTCATATCGCGAAGCATCATCGCTAAATAAAAACCACTGAGGCCGGCAAAAAATCCGACCCAGAGAATTACGGCTGCGAGCGCTAACCATAAAACATCTTTTGAAGTTTCAAGCATGGGAATTGTTTAAATAATTGAAAGTAATTATCTTACTTTTATATTATACAACTTTTTTAATTGAGCTACAACTTTTTCGTGCACAGCTTGAGCTTCTTCTAACTTCAAAGTTTTTTCTTTGTCTTTGTAAGTGATTCTGATGGCCAGTCCTTTAGTGCCTTCGGTAACTTTGTCACCGCGATATTCGGATAAGAAATTAACTTCTTCAATAAGAGAATTAACTTCTCGAACGGCCATGGCGATTTCGCCGTACGAGGTCTTGGTATTTACTTCAACTGATAAATCTAATTCAATTCCTGGGAATTTGGCAATCGGGATATAGACTGGATTTGGATTGATGAATTCGCTTAAGGCTTCAAAATCTAATTCAGCCATGGCTACTGATTTTTTAATACCAAATAGATGCAAGATTTCTTGATTAACCATGCCGATTTGGCCAATGACTTTGCCTAAGATAACTAATTCGGTCATCTGTCCCCTGCCCCAAACACTATTTCCTTCTTCAACTTTAATTTCGTAAGCTTGGATATTTAATTTTTGGAGTAATGCTTCAGCTACACCCTTGAGTTCAAAAAAGGCTTTTTCTTGATCGTTCGTGGCAATCGTAATATTCAAATGATTGATTTCGACTGGCAACTGATTTTCTTCTTCTTTTAAATATGTCTTGCTTAATTCAAAAATATTAATCGATTCAAAAAGATTTTCGTTGTCGGCTACGGACTGCAACATACCTGGAGCAAGCATGGTGCGCATATATTCAAAATCCGAAGTCAAAGGATTGGAAATTTTGACATGAGCTTCAAGATCTAAGCCGCAGTTCTTGACTAGCTTTTCGGAAATGAAAGAATAATTGTAATTTTCTGAGAAGCCAAAACCAGCGAGAATATCTTTGACCTTATCCATGTCGGAAAAATAATTGTTGACTTCATAAGAAACTGGAATCGTGCCGGCTGGTAAAACTGATGGCAATTTGTGGTAGCCATAAATTCTAGCAATTTCTTCAATTAAGTCGTGGTCGCCTTCGATATCGTTGACGCGCCACCAAGGCATATCTACTTTAAGATTATCTTTACCTTCAGTTACTTCAAAGCCGAGACTCTTTAAGATGTGAGTGATTTTGCCAGCTTCGAGACTTACTCCAAGGACATCAGCAACTTTCTTTTCATTCAAGACAATTGTTTCTTTGCTTGGTTTGGCATTGTTGGCATCAAAAATTTCAGAAGAGACTTTGGCGCTAGCCAGTTCCATGGCTAATTCAATGGCTCTCATCAAAGCTGGATAGGTGCCTTCTGGGGCTAGGCTTTTTTCAAATAGATTTGAGCTTTCGGAATGTAAATTTAAAGTTCTGCCGGTTCGGCGGACAGAAACATGATTAAAGTTGGCTGATTCAAAAACAATCGTCTTGGTGTCTGCGCTCACGGCACTTAATTCGCCGCCCATAACGCCAGCCACGGCCACTGGACCGGCTCCGTCGGCAATGACAAGGTTGGTAGCTGACAACTGATAACTCTTGCCGTCTAGCGCCAAGATGTTTTCGTTTTTTTCGGCCATGCGAACGACAATTTCTTGACCCTTTAATTTATCATAATCAAAAACATGCATTGGTTGGCCAAATTCTAACAAAATATAATTGGTGATATCGACAAGATTGTTGATCGGTCTAATGCCGGCAGAAATAAGCCTGGCTTGCATCCAGAGTGGTGATGGTTCAACTTTGACGCCGGAC
>CAIVNC010000032.1 GCA_903907165.1 Candidatus Buchananbacteria bacterium | reverse complement strand
TTTTTATCAAAGAAAAGAAGAAATTCAATTTTGATCTGAAGATTTTAAAGAATAAAAAGATATTTTGGCCGTTAGTTTGCTTAATTGGATTTTTATTTTGGTCAGGAATTTCATTTTTAGGGTCAGCTGATCGAGGCATTGCTATTTACAGCTGGTTAAAATTAGTTGAAGTCATAGCCTTTATTTTTTTGCTAATTAATTTTTCAAATTGGCAGAAAAATTTCATTGCTCTGTCTCTCGCTGGTGGTTTGCAATCAGTTCTTGGTCTGTGGCAGTTTGCCACTCAGCAAGTTGTGGCGAGCAAATGGCTGGGTATTGCCGCTCATGCGGTTTATCCTCTTGGTGATGCGGTCACAGAGACGCCGGCTGGCCGGTTTTTACGCGCTTATGGGAGCCTCGCTCACCCGAATATTTTTGGCGGTTTTGTGGCCATAGCATTTTTTGCCAGTCTGTTTTGGTTTCAAAAGTCCAAAAAATCTTGGCAGTTGATTCCCATATTTTTTATCTTGTTGAATTTTGTCGGTATGTTTGTCAGCTTTTCTCGCTCAGCTTGGATTGGCTGGCTGGCGGCGTTTATTTTATGGTTTGTAGTTAATGTAAAAGTCAGGGAAAAAAGAATTGAAGTTGGAAAAATCACTTGGGTGACTTTACTATTAGCGCTGATTTTGATTTTAAACTTTTGGCCGATTTTAAATACCAGAATTTCCGGTTCTGGCAGATTAGAAAAAAAGTCAGTTGATCAAAGAATTGAATATTTATCTCAGTCAAAACAAGTGATAAAAAATAATTGGTTTCTCGGTGTAGGAAATAGTAACTATACCTATTATCTTTATCGCCAAGATCCTTCGCATCAAGTTTATGATTATCAGCCGGTTCATAATTTGTTTTTGCTCATCTGGTCGGAACTGGGAATTGTCGGACTAGTCCTATTTGTGATTTTATTAGCATTCACGTGTTGGCAAATTTGGCTGACAAAAAATTGGGAAGCAGGAATATTGGCTACAGTTTTATTACCAATCAGTTTAGTTGATCATTATCTTTGGACGCTTTATGTCGGGCTGATAATTTTGGCTCTAGTAGTGGCTTTGGCTTGGAAAAAGGGAAGTCAAATTCATCTTGACAGTCATTAAATTTAGTTCTAATATAACCTTATTGAGAGTTTAGCACTCATAACTCATGAGTGCTAATTATAACTCTAGATTATTTATTAATAATTTAAAAAACTATGGCAATTAGACCAATTGGTGACCGAGTTTTAGTTAAGCCGGTCAAAGAAGAAGAAGTGACCAAATCAGGCATTGTCTTGCCTGGAAATATTGATAAAGAAAAAAAGGCCGAAGGTGAAATAGTGGCTATCGGCATGGGTGAAAAAGTGACCAAATTAGATTTAGTTGTCGGACAAAAAGTTATTTTTGGCAAATATGCTGGTGAAGAAATTAAATTTAATAATTCTGACTATAAAATTTTGAGTCACGAAGATATTTTGGCGGTTGTGGAGTAGTCACTCTCTTTTTGTCTGTCATCCCCGAGCCGTCGGGGATCCATACCTTGTAAAAAATCAATCGCATTTAGAATTTGGATTCCAGATATTTTAACGATTACATTAAAATTCTGGAATGACAACAATTAATAAAATAAATTTAAAAATAAATCATATGGCAAAACAGATTATTTTTCATGAAGAAGCTCGAGCAAAAATGAAAGCTGGTGTTGACAAGCTAGCTAATGCAGTCAAAGTTACTCTCGGACCGAAGGGCAGAAATGTAGTTTTGGATAAAGGCTATGGCGCGCCGCAAATTGTTAATGATGGCGTGACGATTGCCAAAGAAATTGAACTCGAAGACAAGTTTGAAAACATGGGCGCGGAACTAATCAAAGAAGTTTCTTCTCGTACCAATGATGTGGCTGGTGATGGCACAACTACTGCGACCGTTTTGGCTCAGGCGATGGTGGCTGAAGGCTTAAAAAACGTTACTGCTGGCGCTAATCCGATTACCATTAAACTTGGTATTGAAAAAGGCGTAAGGGCTTTGGTTTTGGAACTGCAAAATAATGCTAAAAAGATTTCTAGTCAGGAAGAAAAAGAACAAGTGGCTTCTATCTCGGCTAATGACAAAGAAATTGGCAAGATTATCGCTGAGGCCTTGGAAGAAGTTGGTCACGAAGGCGTAATTACTGTTGAAGAGGGTCAGACTTTTGGCATTGAAAAAGAAATTGTGAAAGGCATGCAATTTGATAAAGGCTTCGTCTCTCATTATATGGTAACAAATTCAGATCGCATGGAAGCCGAGTATGATGATGCTAGTATTTTAATTACCGACAAGAAAATTTCTTCACTTCAGGAAATTTTGCCACTTCTTGAAAAACTAGCTCAGAGCGGTCGCAAGGAAATTGTGATTATTGCTGATGATGTTGACGGGGAAGCACTTGCTACTTTTGTGGTCAACAAACTTCGCGGAACATTTAATGTTTTGGCGATCAAAGCTCCTGGCTACGGTGATCGTCGCAAAGAAATGTTAAATGACATTGCAATTTTAACTGGCGGAAAACTTGTCACTGAAGAAATCGGTTTGAAGCTCGAAAATGTTGAACTTGATGTGCTCGGTCGAGCCGCCAAAGTTATTGCTACCAAAGAAAATACCACGATTGTCGGGGGCTCGGGTGATAAAGGCGAAGTCGATGCCAGGATTAATCAAATTAATAAACAAATTGAATTAGCTGATTCCGATTTTGATAAAGATAAGCTTCGTGAACGCTTGGCCAAGCTCGCTGGCGGTGTGGCGGTGATCAAAGTTGGCGCCGCGACTGAAACAGAAATGAAGGAAAAGAAACTGCGCATTGAAGATGCTCTCGCTGCTACCAAAGCGGCTATTGAAGAGGGAATTGTCGCTGGTGGCGGTGTGGCTTTGATTCGAGCCGCCAAGGCTTTGAATAATGTTATTGTCGAAGGAGAAGAAAAAATTGGCATTGAGATTTTGAAGAATGCTATTGAAGAGCCCCTCAAGCAGATTGCCAATAATGCTGGCCAGAAAGGCGATGTCGTGGTTGAAGAGGTGAAAAAATTAGATGGCAATTTTGGTTATAATGCTTTGACTAATCAATATGAAGATTTGGTCGAGAGTGGCGTGATTGATCCAGCCAAGGTCACTCGAAGTGCTTTGCAAAACGCTGCTTCGGCCGCGGCCATGATCCTGACCACGGAATGCGCTGTCGCTAACTTGCCTGACAAAGGTGATGACCACGGCCATGGAATGAATCCAGGCATGGGCGGTATGGGTATGATGTAAAAAATAATTTGTATGATAAAAACCTCGATGAAAGTTGAGGTTTTTTTGTTTATCCTCTTGACATCCTATTTCTCGGCTGTTATTATATACCTATACCTGGGGTTGGGGTGTTAAATAACTCCGCCGGCTGGCGGAAAATTTAAATTAAATTTATACAAAAACTATGACCGAGCAACGAAAAAAGACTTTGATCAACTTTAAAAAAGCTCAAAGCTTGATTGGCAAGATTATCAAGATGACTGAGTCCGGCGAATACTGCATGGATATCATGCAACAAAATCTCGCGGCTGTCGGATTGCTCAAATCCGCTCATCAGATGCTTCTGGAAGGCCATTTGAATTCTTGTTTCAAAAACGCCATGGCTTCCAAAAATGAGAAGATTAAACAAAAAATGATCGATGAGATTTTAACTGTTTCTAAATTAGCTACCAAATAAATTAATTTATGAAAAAAATAATTTTGCCTGTTAGTGGCATGCATTGCAAGTCTTGCGAAATGCTCTTGGAGGAAAAAATCAAAGACATTCCTGGTGTGAAATGGGTCAAGGCTAGCCAGGCTAAAGAGCAGGTGGAAATTGGTTGCGAAGAAAAAGAGCCAGATCAAAAAGAAATCAATGAGGCGATAAAATCTAGCGGTTATAAGATTGGAATTTCGGAAAAATCACCACTCATCTCAAGAAATTTGAAAGATTATCAAAATCTTTTTTTAGCTGCCGTTATTTTGGCGGTGGTTTATTTTACTGCTCGCAGTTTGGGGTTGTTTAATGTGACTGCCAATTTCAGCCAAGGCTCTTTGTGGATGCCACTAGTTGTTGGGCTGGTCGCAGGTATCTCTACTTGTATGGCTATGGTTGGCGGTTTGATTCTGGGCTTGTCATCTCGTCATGCCGAACTTCATCCTGATGCCACACCGGTCGAGAAATTCCGACCACATTTATTTTTTAACTTCGGCCGTATTTTTGGTTATGCCTTTTTTGGCGGCCTGATCGGTTTTATCGGGTCAGTGATAAAGCTATCTTCTGGTCTTCAAGGCCTCATGACTTTTCTTGTTGGGCTAGTTATGGTTTTTCTCGGTTTGAAATTGATCGAAATTTTTCCGGCCATGAAAAATAAAAATCTTAGTCTTGGCTCAGGAATTGCTAAATCCCTCGGTTTGGGAAATAGCAAGAAAGAATATAGTCATTCCAGCGCCATGATCCTTGGCTCGCTCACTTTTTTCTTACCCTGCGGTTTTACTCAGGCTATGCAGCTCTACGCCGTCGCTAGTGGCAGTTTTTGGAGCGGGATGTTAATTATGACCCTTTTCGCTCTTGGCACGACCCCGGGCCTTCTAGGAGTTGGTGGACTAGCTTCAATCTTTAAGGGCGCTAAAGCTAAGGTATTTTTTGCCACCGTGGGACTGGCCATTATTATCATCGGCTTCTTTAATTTAAGTAGCGGTAGTCAATTGATTTTTTCTCAACCGATTAATGCTGCCGATTCAACGAAACAGTCGGATACTCAGACTGTAAATACTGTGCCTACTGGCGATGTTCAAGAACTTTCGACGGTTTTTACTTATGACAAGGATATTGTGCCTAATAATTTTACGATCAAAGTTGGTCAGCCGGTGAGATTGACTATCGATGTCAGAGAAAATGGTTCCGGCTGCATGAGTACGATTACCATTCCTGGGCTTGATGGCAAAATTTACAGTTTAAGAGCTGGAGAAAAAATTGTCATGGAATTTACGCCGACAAAAACGGGAACTTATCAGATCACTTGCGCTATGGGTGTGCCACGTGGCAGTATTATTGTCCAATAATTTAAAATTATGACCGAAATAAAAACAGTAAAAGATGATTTAAAAATTTCTGGCATGCATTGCGCTTCATGTGCTGGGCTTGTTGAACGATCTTTAAAGAAAACTGTTGGCGTGAAATCCGTCAGTGTTAATTTTGCTAGTGAAAAAGCTCAAGTGATTTATGATCCGACTAAAATTAATTTAAAAAGTTTAACTGAGGCTGTAAAAAAAGCTGGTTACGGCGCGGAGAAATATCAAGCTGACTTGGCAGAAGCAGGCAAGGCTGAGGAAATAAAAATTTGGCAGAAAAAATTTATTTGGAGCTTGATTTTGAGTTTACCATTTTTATATTTTATGTTGGGAGAGTGGTTGGCTTATTTACCCGGAGGATTTTTGAAGCCATATCAGGGAATTATTTCTTTGATTCTGGCAATTCCAATTCAATTCGTAATTGGCGCTGGTTTTTATCGCGGTTTTTGGAGTAGTCTGAAGATGAAAACTTTTAACATGGATAGTTTGATTGCTATCGGCACTGGCACAGCCTTTATTTATAGCTTATGGCAATTGATTGCTTATATAATTTCTAATCACAGCTTGATTGGTCTTGGTGGCGACATGATTTCAGGACTTTATTTTGAAACTGGCGCATTTTTAATTACTTTCGTTCTGTTGGGTAAATGGCTTGAGGCTAAAGCTAAGGGAAAGACTTCTGAAGCAATAAAAAAGTTAATCGGTTTGCAACCAAAGACTGCTAGAATTTTAAAAAACGGCCAAGAATTAGAAGTGGCCATTGACGAGGTTAAAGTTGGCGATGTTATTATTGTTCGTCCTGGCGAAAAAATTCCGGTAGATGGAATTTTGACCTCTGGCAATTCTGCCGTTGACGAATCGATGCTCACCGGTGAGAGTTTACCGATTGAAAAAAATATTGGCGACAGCGTATTTGGCGCGACTATCAATAAGCATGGCAGTTTTGAATTTAAGGCAATCAAAGTTGGCAGTGAAACGGCTTTGGCGCAGATCATTAAATTAATTGAAGAAGCTCAAGGCTCAAAAGCTCCGATTCAGGCGATTGCCGATCGAATTTCTGCTTGGTTTGTGCCAGCAGTTCTAGTTGTAGCAGCTTTAACATTTTTAGTTTGGTATTTTGTTTTGGCTGGCACCTTGGTTTTTAGTTTGATGGCTTTTACTTCAGTTATTGTCATTGCTTGTCCTTGCGCTTTGGGTCTGGCTACGCCAACGGCGTTGATTGTTGGTACGGGCAAGGGCGCGCAAAATGGTATTTTGATTAAAGGTGGTGATCCGCTTGAGATGGCAGGCAAAATCAGAGTTATGGCTTTTGATAAAACTGGCACGATCACGATTGGCCGACCAGTAGTAACTGATTTAATTTTGATTGACGATAAAAATGAAGATGAATTATTGCAACTCGTTGCTTCGCTTGAAAATAAATCAGAGCATCCTTTAGCTGAGGCTATTGTTAAGCATGCTGAAGAAAAGAAATTGAGTTTATTGTCGGTTGAAAAATTTGCGGCTATTCCCGGACGAGGCGTCGAAGGCGAGATTAATGGCCAGAAAATTTTTGTTGGTACGGAAAATCTTTTGGCTGAAAAAAATATTAAGGCGAGCGGAGAATTATTAGTTCAGAAATCAAAGTTGGAAGAGGCAGGAAAGACGGTAATGATTATTGTTATCGATAATCAGATTTCAGGCTTGGTCGCTGTGGCCGATGTGATAAAACTGGAAGCAAAAGAAGCGATTGCCAAATTGAAAGCTATGAAAATAAAAACTTTAATGGTTACTGGTGACAACAAAAGAACGGCGGCGGCGATTGCCATGGCTGCCGGTATTGAAGAGTTTGAGGCAGAAGTCTTACCAGAACGAAAATCGGAAGTTATTAAAAAATTGCAAAGCGGAAAAGTATTTGTCGCCATGGTTGGTGATGGTATTAACGACGCTCCAGCCTTAGCCCAAGCCGATCTCGGCATTGCTATGGGAAATGGCACTGATGTAGCCGTGGAAGCGGGTGGAATTGTCTTGGTTAAAAATAACTTAAATGACGTTGTCAGGGCGATAGAACTCAGTCGGGCAACGATGAATAAAATCAGACAGAATCTTTTTTGGGCGTTGATTTATAATGCTATATTTATTCCAGTCGCAGCCATGGGTTTGCTTCGCGCCGAGTTTGCCGGACTGGCCATGGCGTTTAGTAGTGTCTCGGTGGTGACCAACTCCTTGCTTTTGAAGCGGAAGAAGTTGTAACTTTTTAAAATTAGGAAAGGGGCAAAGTTGATTTGCCCCTTTCTTTTTTTTGAGAAATATTTTATAATATGGTCATGAGCAATGCAATAAATAAAATTTGGGAACCAATTGACTTCACTGTTTATCTCTCTTTTATCCAGTGGAAATTAGTTATCTATTTAATCTGGGAAATCGGCTTGCGCCTTGTTGCAGGGTTAATCGTCGGTGGATGGCTTTTTGATAATTTAGAAATTATCGCCTGGTTGTCTCGGTTGGTATTTTTTGGCTGGCTTGGTTACCAGTCTTGGAAAAGTTTCGGCCGTGTTTCGCCTATCGCTGCTATTTCTGGCACCTTATCTGGTTTCGCGATCGGCTTAATCGCAGCCTTGTCTCGTTTTATTGAAGGCTTTAAGATTTGGAAATTTTTCAATTTAGTAACGGAAACAACTCTAGTGACTTTGGTCGGATGTTTAGTGGCAGTGCTAGTTATTTATATTTTAGGCTTTAAAAAGAATTAATAAATTAATCTAAATTATATGGCAGAAAAAATTACCCAAGAGCAAAAAATTTGGGGAGCCGTGAGTTATCTTTGGATCTTGAGCCTTGTCGCTTTGGCTGCTCGTAAGGATGATGAGTTTATCCGTTTTCATGCCAATCAAGGAGCGTTTCTATTCGTTGTTTCTTTGGTTTTAATGTTCGTGCCGTTTATAGGTTGGATGATTAATATTTTATTGACCTTAGTGGCTATCGTGGCTTTTCTTAATGCTTTGCAGGGTCAAAAATGGGAATTGCCATTGGTTGGTAAAATGCCCAAACAGTTAGGTGATTGGATTATTAAAACAATGAAAATTTAATTATGAAACGAACAAAAATTGTAGCAACTATTGGGCCAGCTTCCGAAGATAAAAAAGTTTTAACTCAAATGATTAAGGCGGGCATGAATGTTGCTCGGCTTAATTTTTCTCATGGTATTCATGAAGGTCACTTGAAGCTGATTAATAATATCCGTGGCGTGTCCAAAGAACTTGGCAGAATGATTACGATTATTCAAGATTTGCAAGGACCACGTATTCGCATCGGCGAAATGAATGATGGCGGTTTTGAATTTAAAAAAGGCCAAGAATTATCTTTGATTTATTCGACCAAGAAATTTATTGCTCCTCGAAAAGGCGAAATGGCCATGGTGCCGATTCATTATGATTTAGCCAAGGATTTAAAGAAGGGTGAAAGAATTTTAATTGAAGACGGCTTAATCCAATTGGAAATTAAAAAAGTTGTTGCTGGCAAAATAATTTGTGTTACTTCTGTTGGCGGTACTATCAAAACTCACAAGGGTATGAATTTTCCAGATAGCCATTTGAGTGCTCCTGCTTTGCCCAAGAAAGATCTTGAAGATTTAGCTTTTGGTATAAAAAATGAAGTTGATTTCGTAGCCGTTTCTTTTGTTAAAGATGATCATGATATTATCAATCTCCGCGAACATATTTTTAATTTGGAAAAGAAATTTGGCCGAGTTAAAAAAGATCAAACTAAGCCGATGACCAAAATTATTGCCAAGATTGAACGTAAAGAGGCAGTTGATAATTTTGAGAAGATTCTGAAAGTTGTTGATGGCATCATGGTAGCTCGTGGCGATCTAGGCATTGAGCTTCCTTTTGAGCGCGTGCCGTTGATCCAAAAAGAAATTATTTGGAAATGTAATTATGCTGGCAAGCCGGTTATTGTCGCTACTCAAATGCTTGATTCTATGATCCGCAATCCTTTGCCAACCAGAGCGGAAGTTTCTGATGTGGCCAATGCTATTCTTGATGGTGCTGATGCTGTTATGTTATCTGGGGAATCAGCTGGCGGCTCTTATCCAATTTTAGCAGTTAGTGCGATGTACCGCATTGCCAAAGAAGTTGAGCCAGCTCAATTCCGGATGCAACAAGAATTAGAAAGTCATTTGAAAAATATCAAGACTATTCCTGACTTTGTCGCTTTTAATGCTCAAGATGTAGCCGAGAGAATGCAAGCCAAAACTATTGTTTGTCTGACGGAAAATGGCGACATGGCTAGACTTATTAATCGCTATAAATCACGCGTGCCACTAGCGGTCTTTACGCCAAGCGATATGGTTTGCCGTCAATTAAATTTAAGCTGGGGCATTGATTCGTATAAAGTTCCATTTGGCCGAAGCGAAGATGAGATTGTTAAAAATGCTTTGGATATTTTGAAAAAGAAGAAGATTTTAAAGAAAGGCGATAAAGTAGCCATTGCTGCTGGTCAGATTTTCTCCCATTTCAAAAAGAACAATTTTTTGGAACTCGAGAGTATTTAAGGCGCATTTTAGTTTTTTGCTATAAAAATTGACAGTTGACTTTTTATGATAACGGGGGTATAATTTTTCTAAATCCCCGTTCTTTTTGTTTTAAATTGTTTGGGAAAGGAGAAGGAATATTGAACAAATATTACCAGTCTCACTCGCCGTAAGTGTTATTTCTTCCAGCTGCAGAATGACAGTCATTCCCATTCAGATGGAAGGAAAATACCATGGAACATTTTCAACGGATTGTTACCTATGATTTCTTCGGTACTACGCGTCATCGCGAGATTTACGGAAGTACTCCCGCCGAAGCGGAAAAGAAGGCTCGGCAATTCGCCGACGATATAACCAGCAACGGCTTGCCCACTGGCGGTCGTCGTTATACCGTTGCCGAAGTCGAACTTCAACCGGTTGGTTATGTCTTTGCCAGCGAAGATTTCACTGCAACCCCCGCCGTTACCTCGTCGCCAGTCGACAAGAATGACTTCACTGCAATTCCTCCCGCCGATCAGAAGAATACCAAGGCGGTTCCTCTCGAAGACGTAAAGTCCAAAGGGCCTCGACGTCCCGAGATCAGCCTCGCCCCCAAGCCCAGGCCTTTCGCGCCAGGCACTCTTCTTCCCACCTCCTCGGCAGCGGTCTGACCTCAGTTCAGTCGCTCGCCACATTCACCCCGCCGTGTTTCTTCCGGCGGGTTTTTTATTTTCTGATAAATTGTTATGATATAGACATTAATATTATTTATGATTAATTTTTCTCCCAGTCCGATTTTATTAGATTTAGGCTTCTGGCAAATCCGCTGGTATGGTTTTTTTATTGCCGTCGCTTTTGTGGCGGGAGTTTTAGTTTTATTGAGCTTAGGTAAGAAAAAAAATATCAAAGAAAATGATCTTTATGATTTAGCTTTGTGGCTAGTCATCGGCGGTGTCATTGGCGCTAGGGTTTATCAAGTTTTTATTTTGAATTGGAGCTATTACATTTCTAATTTATCAGAGATAATAAAAATCTGGCACGGCGGTTTGGCTATTCACGGCGCGATTATCGGCGGATTAGTCGCTTTGGGTCTTTGGTTAAAAACTAAAGAAAAGAAAATTTTTTGGACGAGATATATAGCATTGACTGATTTACTCGTGGCGCCGATTATTCTGGGTCAGGCAATTGGTCGCTGGGGAAATTATTTTAATCAAGAGCTTTTTGGTCGACCAACTAGTTTGTCTTGGGGTATTTATATTGCTCCAGAAAATCGGCCAGTTGATTTTGTGAGCAGTTCATATTTTCAACCGACATTTTTTTATGAATCTGTTTTGGACTTAGTTTTATTTTTTATTTTGTGGCGCTTAGCCAAATCGGAGAGACTAAAAGTCGGCAAAATGACCGCAATCTACTTACTGGGCTATGGACTAATTAGATTTGCCCTAGAATTTATCAGGATTGATCAGACAGCTTTGGTTTTTGGACTCCGCACACCTCAAATTGTGGCCTTTGGGATGGCTTTGGTTGGAGGAGTTTGGTTGTTTTTACTAAGGACAAAGAAATAGAGTAAAATTTATCTAAAATAAGCCAAAAATGTCAAGTTTTATCCTTTAAACTTGACATTTTTTTAATTATGTGCTATACTTATATATTAAATTAAGATTAGGGAGATTATTGCTTGGAATTAGCTTTCTTCCTTGGGAAGGTGGCTAAAACAGGAAATAATCCTGATCGTCAAGAAGTTCATTGACAACACATACAGAAAAAAGAAAGATTGAGGAATTCATCATGACTGCTTTTCAAATCGCTGGATGGGTTTTTGGTGTTATCTTGGGAATAGTTGCAATTTTTCTTGTGGTCTGGTCTGCTCGAGGCTTTAGGATCGTCCCTCAGAATGACGAGTGGATCGTAGAGCGTCTTGGCAAGTATTGCAAGACTTGGAAGCCAGGCCTGCATTGGCTTATTTTGCCCGGTATTTGGAAGGTGCGGGCCGAAGTCTATATGGGTCAGCAACAAATGCGACTCAGTATGGACAAGCCAAATGAAGGTTATGGCGATGGAAGAGTTGACCTAACTGATGGTTCCGTTGGGGTTCTTGCGGATTTGTTCTTTCAGATAACAGACTCTTACAAAGCGGTATACAGTATTCTCGATTTGATTGAAGCTATCGATGGCAAAATGGATTCCGCCATAAGGTCTTTTTTGTCAGGAAAGACCATCGACGAAGCAAATAAATCCAAATCCAGTTTGAATTTGGAAACGATCAATGAGATTATTCCTCTGGAATCGGATCTGGCTGCGTTGGGTGTTGCCATCAGGGCTGTTGCAATCGTGGACATTGTCCTCGATGAGGCTATTATGACTCAGAGAGGCAAGGTGCTGGAAGCTGAGAAAACATTGCAACAGGCCAAGTTGAATATGAGAACAACGATTATTGCGTCTGCCGGTAAGAGGCAGGCGGCAAAGAATGAGGCCAGAGCAAATCAAGCAATACTTGAAGCGCAGGGCAATGGTTTCGCCAGCCAGATTGGCGCTTTGATTAAACAAGGCGTAACTCCAGAAGAAGCAGGCAGAATTGTTAACGGCTCCATAAAATGGACAAGTATCGGCGACAAGGCTCTGATAGTGGAAGGAAACAGTCAGGCTGCCGTCTTTGGGGCAGAGTTTGCTGCTGGTACGGAAGTTAACCGGTCAAGATCAAGAAGAGAAAAACCAAAACCACAAAATCCCTCAGAGGGAGAAAGGCAGTAAATAATTATGACAAGAGTACAGGTGAATCCAAACATTGCCTCAGCAACCAATCCCGCAGCAGCTCAGCCCGCTCCTACGCCCTCGGTAAATACTCCGTCCGAGGGAGGGTGGTGGTGCTGGGTGGTCGCAAACAAGAAGACCATCGCCTTGGCCTTGGCTTCTTTCATTGGCCTGATCGTCCTCAACAGTGTTTTTGGAGCCAGTGACAAGGTTAAATGGAGAGGCACGGCAGACTTGGCGTATGTTGGTCTGGTGATTATCGCCTACGCCACGGATGCTTCCTCCAAGAGGCTGGAAATGTTCTTGGTAGCGGTTGTTTTCGTTGTCCTGCTGTTTTCCGTTCTGGACATGAAGCCTGAAGACACAAGGACAAAAGTCAAGCAAGGCGTGAAGAATTCAGCGAATTTTATCATTGAGAAGGCGACTCGCACTGAGCCGAGGAGAAAAACGGTTCAATCTCAAGTGGTAAAATTTGAACCAGGACAGGAAGTTACAACCAACCTGGTAATAGAGCCTGGCGATAGTATTAAGTACTCCGAGGTGACAGCTCCGTTTAGCTGCACTAAGGAAAAAACCCCTAGCGATATTATTGGACTTACTGGAGACGTCAGGAGCGTTGTCAATTACGGCGGCCTCCACATCTGGGGTTTGGAAAAAGCTGGTCAGGTGAAAATAGAAGTTATTTCGCCTGCCAGATGACCAAAAGATTGTACACTTATACTGGGTGGTAACTCGTTATTCAAAAACGAGTTACCACCTTTTTTTGTTTAATTTTAAAAATCATGCTAAAATTAATTCAAATATTAGAGATCTCAATATTTATTTATGAAAAAAAAATTAACTACCATCTCATTTTGTTTATTATTTTCAGTTATTATTTCTTTGATTTTAGTTAATGGCGTTAGGGCTGTTACCTTTGCTGACCCTCTGGGTAAGGAGGGTAATCTCATAACCATAGCCAATACTCTGATTAAAGGAGCGCTTGGTGTTACAGGCGTCTTAGCTTTAATCGCGTTTATTTGGGGAGGTATAGAATGGCTTATTTCGGCTGGAGATACTAAAAGAATTCAGAAGGGCAAGGATATGATGACCTGGGCTGTTCTTGGACTCCTGGTTATATTTGGTTCCTATGCGATTTTAAATTTAGTCTTTACGATTTTAAGTCCAGCATAATTTATGAAAAAAAAATTTATCATCTTTATTTTAATTTTTTTAGGAATATCGGTTTTTAGCCATATGGCCATAGCTGACAATGTTCCATTAGATAACCCACTTACAGGCGGTCAAGGCGCAGATGTGGTTAAAGAGGCAAATACCTTAATTAAAGGAGCTTTAGGAATTACTGGAATTTTAGCTTTAATCGCGTTTATCTGGGGAGGCATAGAATGGCTTATCTCCATGGGGGACTCCAAAAGAATTCAGAAGGGTAAGGATATGATGATTTGGGCAGTAATCGGGCTTATAGTAATTTTTGGTTCTTATGCAATTTTAAGTCTAGTCTTTAAGGTTTTAGGAGCGAGTACGTAGGAAATAAATTTCAGATGTGCGAAACAACTTGAGGTTATTTCAAGTTGTTTTTTAATTTCCTTGACAAAGCAATAAGCTTGATATATAATTGATATGTCAAGTATTTATCAATAATATAAAAATATGAAAAAAATCAGTCCAGAACTACAATTTTTCTTTAATTTAGCCAAAATGCAAACCGTTACCGCTCGTCGATTTGACGGTCGTCTTGGCGGTGGTTTGGGTTTTAATGATATGCTGATTCTTTATCATCTTAGTGTTGCCGAGGGAGAAAAACTTCGCCGCATTGATCTAGCTGAAGAAATCGGTTTAACTGCTTCGGGCGTAACAAGATTACTTGCTCCAATGGAAAAGATTGGTTTGATCAAGAGAGAGCAAGATGCTCAGGATGCTAGGGTCAGTTACGTCATGCTCGCACCTGGTGGCAAGAGATTATTTAGTGAGAGGATTGAAAAGGCGGAAATGTTAGCGGAAGAATCATTGCCGGCAAACTCAAGTAAACAGATTAAAGCCTTCTCTGAGTTATTTAAAAATTTGCCTAAAATTTAATTCAAACAAAAAATCCAGATTAATTCTGGATTTTTTTCTTCTCTGTGAATTTTGACA
Source organism: Candidatus Buchananbacteria bacterium (assembly GCA_903907165.1). Taxonomy (GTDB): domain Bacteria; phylum Patescibacteriota; class Patescibacteriia; order 2-01-FULL-39-33; family 2-01-FULL-39-33; genus CAIVNC01. The sequence continues at coordinate 4,056 of CAIVNC010000032.1, read as the reverse complement.
AAATAATTTTTCTATGTTATTGTGCCGTATTATCAACAACGTTGATATGATATTCCCTGGGGAATACAAAGAAGGCACATTTAAAAACACAAAAACCATAAAGGAGGGATGATACTTATGAAGTGGCCCGAGTATGTTATGTTTATGAGGCATGATACCACGCCGTATAATCTCCTTAAGCGACAAAAGGAGGTCGATCCTCTATATCAACGGTTTGTTCTTGAGTATGATGCCAATCCGGAAAGTGCCCGCTGCAAGGATTTGGCTCTGATGGTGTGGAATAAGTATCGTTTTGATGTGGGTGACCACAACACTCCGCTTGTTGACTCCGAGGCCAAGCTGGCTACAAAGGTGGGTGAAAGTCTCAGGAAGATCGAACAGTTGCCGGATTTAATCTATATCTCTCCCTATGATCGTGCTCATGCTACCTTGAATGGTCTTATTGCTGGCTGGCCTGAGCTCGCAGAAGTTAAGTGTCGCGAGGAAGAGAGGATTCGAGAGCAGGAGCACGGTCTGGCTATTCTTTATAGCGACTGGCGAGTGTTCTTTGTCCTCCATCCCGAACAGCGCCTGCTTTATGAGATGCAAGGTCCTTATTGGTATCGTTATTCTCAAGGAGAAAACGTGCCAGATGTTCGGATGCGTAATCGTGATTGGATTAGTACCTTGATTCGGGATTATGCCGGAAAAAAGGTGTTGGCGATTACGCACCACCTGAACATACTTGCCCTGCGTGCCAATTTGGAACGCCTTGATGCTGAGGAATTTATCAGGCTTGATGAAGAAGAAAAGCCGATCAACTGCGGTATCACTAAGTACGTTGGTGTTCCAAGTGAAGGTAAAAATGGTCGACTGAAATTGGACTATTATAACCGCGATTTTAGCGGTAGGTAGGAAAGCGAGGTCGCAAAAAAAATAAACCGCCCCAGGTTTTATCGGGGCGGTTTTTAAATTGTAAAATTATTTATATTCTTATCTTAACACTCCACCCCATTCGATAACAGTGAAGCCGTTTCTAGTTGGTGTCTTGATATTATAACCTTCAACCGAGATTGGTTTCTGTAGAGGAGAGAAGTCCATTAAAATTCTGATGACTTTATCTGGTTTTGGATTGATAGTGAGTGGCGCTAATTGATTCATAGCTTCGGTGCCAAGGAAAGTTACAAAATAATATGGAGAGTTTTGCATTCTTGGTTCCCAGAATTCCATGAAGTCTTTTGTCTCTTTGGCGTTGAGTCCAAGCTTAGCTAGTTTTTCGATTAAGAAATTGTGGACTTCTGATTGCTTAATGACAAAACCTTTCTTTGGTTGCTCATAAATTCCACCGCGTCCTTCCCAGAATAAATAAGGATAATTTTTACCAGAAGATAATTCAGTTAGTTGACTGTCAGTCGTGGCCCAGACATTCCAACCGGTATTGTAGGCTGGATCGGAATAAGTCATGCCACCTTGAGGTTCAACTTTGACCGAAATATTTTCAGCTTGTTCTGGATAAAGATAGATAACTGGTTTGCCGCACTCAGCCATTGTTCCGTAGGCAGAATTTTCAAATTTGATTAAGCGTCCAAATGGATCTTGCCAGAAAAATACTGGATGATTGGCGACAAATTCAGCGTAAGGAACTTTTACTACATCCCCGTAAACCTGGTATTTATTAGTGTAGGTATCTTTTAGAACTGGATTATTTATATCCTTGAATTCGTATATATTATCGCCGTTAATTGTTTTTCCAGTTACTTTCATGTTGTTCAAGCTTGCCATGTTGCTTGGCAAAATTGAGGCATAATTGGCGCTACCGCAACCAGTGTGAGTGGTGTAAGTGTAATCAGCTTTATTTGCTGTGCCATCCAACCAAGTGATCTGCGTTCCCTTGGTTTGATCGACGAAGTCTGGTTTTAAAGAATAAACTTTGACTGTACCATCTGGTGATTTAATATAAAAGCCATTGCGTTTGAATAAATCAGTATTGTTAGGATCGTAGCCGACGCTGGTATAGACATCGCCATATTTAGGATCGGTAAATACTTTCTTTAAGCTGCTTGAGGCAAAAAGTGCGTTAACGTATTGATCCAATTCCAAAATTTCTGATGACTTTGGACCGACAATTGATTTGGGGAAAATAAGCTGATTGATAATATAATTTTCATCAGTGGTATATTTGGATGAGGTGGCTTCTAAATAAGCGAAGGCAATGCCAGAACTATTTTTTAGGTATATTAAAGAATCTGCTAATTTAATAAAGCGGTAAAATTCTGGGTAGGGACTCGGGCCATCAGCTGGAGCGCTAACCAAAATAATTTCTCCACCCTGGTACTTGCCGCTGGTTACTGTGCCGACTTTATAATATTTAGCATCTTTTTCTGGGTCATAAGTATAATTACTTTCAATTGTTTTGGTAAAAATATTTAGAGAAGGTATTTGTTGAGGATCGTTCCAAATAATATCTTGACTGGTTTCAGGAGTTGAAGTTGTAGTGGTTGAAACATTATTTTGATCAGGTAGATTATTATTTGTACTAGTTGCCGGATTATTTTGACTAACAATTACGGGCTGTTGATTTTGTTGCTGAAAAAAGAAAAAACCTGCCAGTGCTCCGAGAGCTATAAGTAAGATGGCAATCACCACTATTAAAATGATGATTAAATTTTTGTTACCATTATATTTTTCCGGCTGAGGAAAATTCTGTAATGGTGGTACCTCAGAGTTTAAGTTGTCCATAATTATTATAATTAATAATACTTAAATACTAACACTAAAATTCATTTAAATAAAGCCTTATTTAGTGGAAAAATAACCGACAATATAGCTCGTTGTTTCTTTAATGCTAAGGTCGTTGATTAGTTTGGCGGAGTTGGAATGGGCCAATAAATTAAAGTTATTGGCTTTTTGAAGAGACATGAGATTTAGAAATATTTCAAAACCTGGTTTGGAATCGACATTGTTTGGCTGATTATTAGCGTTGAGGTTTTTTATATTTTTTAAATCCAGATTATTGATTATGCTCAGAGTTTGATTATCGTTTTTGTCAGCTTCGTCACTCGTGAGATAGTGAGAAAAATCTAGCGAGGCGATAATAATCGAATTGACCGGAAGATTATTTTGGATAGAATTAATGAGCAATTCTTTTTTCTCTTGAGAGATATTGTCTTCTATGGCAATAGGAACTATGGTAGCATTTGGCAATGAATGTTTAATGAAGGGAGTAATATTATAAATTCCATGTTCGAACTCGAAGGGATTTTCTTCAATTGAAACGGATTTATTTTCGGACAATTTTTGGATTAAGTTTTTGTCGGCAGGCAAGACTCCATAAGGTGTGTACCAATCATAGTTTGAGGTGATAACTGAGCTGCCATGATTAAAGTGATTTGGGCTAAGTAAAATTACGGTGATTTTTTTGTCGGTGGCAATAGAACAAAGTCCTTGGGCGATAAAATTTCCCGCCAAGAAGTGATGATTAACAACTAAACCCTTGATTGAATTATCATAATTATTTTCACAGGATTTGGCGGTGCTAAAAAAATCATCAAAATATTTTTTTTGGGTGATGGGTGAGTAGTGGTAATTATTTTGCGTCACCTCTTTTTTATTTTGCTGTTGGCTTAATTTAAAACCAAAAACAAAACCAGCCAAGATTAATAAAATGGCAAGTGAAAAGGCGACTAAGTATTTTATTTTCTTCATTTGAGTGGATTATTTTTTGCCCAAGTCAAAAGCCATTTTTCTTGGCTGCTATCCACGCCGCCTCTATATAATCTAGATTCGGCAATAGCTTGCTTCATTGTCCAGTTATCGACAGAGTAGCGGTATAAGGCGATTAAGGTGCCAGTCCGGCCGTAACCACCGCGACAATGAACTTCGACGGGCTGGTTGGCTGGATCAGTTACGAATTTTAGAAATTGCTGTGCCTGATTAATTGTCGGAGTGGCGCCGTCGCGAATCGGAAGAGCTAAATAACTAAAACCTAATTTTTTAAAACCAGATAATTTCAAATCATTGCTGATTTCTTTGTATTCGCTATCAAAGCGCAAATCCACCACGCTTTTCCAGCCGTTC
>CAIVNC010000031.1 GCA_903907165.1 Candidatus Buchananbacteria bacterium | reverse complement strand
TAATAACGATGGCAAATTGGATTCAGGTGAGTCTTGCGATGGCACTGCCTTTCCAGTCGGTAAAGATACTTGCGCTGGTTATGGCCTCGGTACTGGTAGCGTTTCTTGTACTAGTAAATGCCAAGTGGATACCAGTAAATGCTCAAACGGCAGATTAGCTTATGGCTCAGCGACTTACGGCATTTATAATTGGCAATTTTCTACTCCGCCAACTCCAGGACCAGGCGATCCTTGCGGCTCAGTTAATGGTACTTGTGATATCAATGGTTGTAGTGGTGGCCTGGTCTGCGATGTTACTGGCAACTCAGCTAATAATACCAATAAAACTCCTTGTACTTGCGTTCAGTCAGCTTCAAAATGCGGCAATGGTGTCATTGATAATGATTCTGCTAGCGTAAGAGGTGGGGTGGCCAGCGGTGAATTAAACCTTATTAATTTTAGTAGCATTAATTCGTCTTATTCAGCCGTTACTTCTAAGGGTGTTCAATTAATTAATAAGACATATGCTCCAACTCTAACATTTACAACCGATCCATCAGATCCTAGTAATGGGGTTATGCATATTACTCAGGCCGCCAATATTGATCCCAATAATAAGAAGTGTGATCAACAAACTTGTGAAAATGATTTAACTTATTTATGGAGTAAAGCAGTTAATGGCGCTTGTAGTTGGATTTCAACCACTAGCGAATGTAGAATATATCCAGTAGGTAATTGTCTTGGTTTTACCGGCGACCCATTATATTATCGATGTGTGGCTAGTGGACCTGGTAATGGAACATTTACTAAACAGGGAGCAAAAATTTATTATTTAAATGACGGAAATAATTATTTAGAGCACTATTCTTTTGCCGTTGATGTTTCTAGTACCGATTTTAAGTTGGGTGAAGACTACTATTTGAAGTTTAAATATAAGGGACATCTGGGGGCGAATATGAACTTATTAATGAGATACGATAAAGATGCTTGGACTAGTCTTCAAATTACAGGTGATTATGCGGTTACGAGTTCAATAACTTGTGTTGATTTTAATGCAAGTAGCACCCGTTGTTGTACTATTGGTAAATATTGTACTAATGATGCCGGACTTTGCTGTTTGCAGGCACCAAGTCAAGTTAGAAGATTTAATCCAATTAGTATTGGTGCTTTGGTTTCCACAACCCCATCAACCAATAATTGGACTGATTATAAAGTTAAATTTAATTTCAGTGGTAATTTAGATGTTTTAAAAGATAATCTTGGCCATAGGCATTTATGGTTAGTAATGGAGGGTGATTATCAGACCAACGCTAATGGCACAGATTTATATGTAGACGATCTTTCTTTCACTAGAGCCTTGTCTGGCAACGAACAATGCGATGGCAATGTTTTCCCTAATGGCGATGATTGTTCGGCTTATGGTTTGGGTCAGGGAAAAGTTACTTGTACTAAGAGTTGTCAGTTGGATACTTCTAAATGTACTGCTGGCGCTATGATGTATGGTGCGGCGACTTATGGTATTTATCATTGGCAGTTTTCTACTCCACCAACTCCTGGACCAGGCGATCCTTGCGGTTATGTTAATAATACTTGCGATATTGATGGTTGCGGTTCTAATCTGGTTTGTGATGTTAATGGTAACTTGCCGGGCAATGTTAGTAGTACGCCTTGTACTTGCATCAGACCTCCGGATGTTTGCGGTAATGGCAAGATTGATGGCGGCGAGACTTGTGATAGTAGTGCAAAGCCTATTTATCCAGTTAACAAGGACACTTGCGCTGCCTATGGTTTGGGTGGTGGCAGCCTTTCTTGTACCAGTAAATGCCAAGTTGACACCAGTAAATGCCGAGCCGGGTTGTTGATGCCTGGAGCGACTTATGGCATTTATAATTGGCAATTTAATCTTTTTGGCGACAAGCGCTTCGAAGGTCCTTACGTGGAAGAGGATTGCGGTCTTGATCACTGCCAGGGCAATGCTAACGCTCTTGATCCTAGTCCAACTCCCTGGAATTATGGCTGGAATGCTTCCACAAATCCAAAGTTGAAAATTACTGACCCCTTGGCTTGTATAGACGCCAAGATTTTTGCCAGATTTAATGTTAGGATGGATCCCAGCACCGTTAATACTAGCACGATTAAAATCTTAAAGTGCGCCAATGATCAAGGTGATGATTGCAATCAGATTTCTACAGGCATTGAATTATCCGGCAACAACTCAAACGGTCTTGATGATACAGACGCTTTTACGATCGTTCCTACTTTAGCCGCATCTTCCACCTATAAAGTTGTTTTATCTAAGGGAATTAAGAGTTATTATCAGTTTAACTTAGTTCCAAATCCAAACAGTGAAGATGCTGTCAGCGAACGTAGTTGCATAGTTAATTACAAAGATCTTCAAGGAAATGACGCCACTACTTCTGATGCCGCTTATTGCTGGAATTTCCAAACCAGGCCCACAGAAGCCAATTGTCCTGACGGCTGCGTTAATTGTTCGCCTCGTAGTCATACGATGTGGTGGCAGGGAGCAACAACCACCTATAATGCCGATATGGACAGCGCTGATAATGTTTGTTTGATGCTTTATAGACCGACTGGCTGGAACTGGTTATCTGATAAATCAACCGAGGTTAGCGTCCCAAATATTGTTTATTCCAGCAGCACCGCTACAGCACTACGAGAGACTATTTATGATCTGCCAAACGCTTACGCTTCTATCACGGCGGCTAGAATTAATAATCTTGCCAAAAATGATTCTTGCAAGGCTTATGATGATTTTACCAATCCGATTGTTATGGAAGATTCTTCTTGCGCTAAGACTACTCAAAGTCCAAGTCCTTTTATCGCTTCAACTGACGCTTGTCGCAACTCTTTGATCTCAGCTAGATTCAGCCGATCTATGAATAGCGATACGCTAACTAGCAGCACTATTATTGTTGAAGAGTGTATTGGTGCAAAGACTATAGATGATGCCGAAAAATGTTCTAATTGGACTCTAGCTCCTGATCCGGGTGTGGTCGTTCCTTTTAAATATACTCATTTGACCAGCGCTGATGTTTCATCTACTATTAACGCTTCTTATGCTGCTCAACCAGCTGGTTTTAAACTAGACAAATGCAGTACAAATAATTTGTGGAATTCTAACACTTGGTATCGGGTAGTTATTCTGGGCGGAAAAAATGGAGTCAGAGGGTCAGTAATTGAAAAAGATAAAGATGGTAATTGGCAAGAGTTGAAAGAGTCCGTGGGCATCTTGATGACCCCGACAATTTCTCCAGACTTTCATTATAACGGAGGTAGTGACAACGATTATTATTGGTTATTCAAAACTAGCGATCGGGTTTGCGATCCTAAATCCGTTGGTGTTGATCCCGGATATGCCAGTATGTATATCGCTCAAACGGGAGGATATAGCGCCACTCCAAATGCGGCAAATTGCAATGTTTTAAACGGTTATAGTTATGATTGGAATTGGAAATCATTGATTGATTTGATTAATAATCAGTCCGGTGATTTAATAGCCACTATTTCTAATTATGACGGCAATGGCCCAAAGTCTGTCTGCAAGCCGGATGGCAAAGTCGATCCTGATCAGTGGGCAACAGCCGTAGCCGATGGACTTACCAATATTAAAGCAAAAATAGTTAGCACTACTAACGATAATCTTTGGGGTTCCGGCGTTTTGAAGGTTGGCGATGATCAATTACGGGTCGTCAAACAGCACCCGACAGAATCAATGTGCACCAATGATTTTATTAGGGCAGACTTTAATATTAATATTGACACGAAGTCAATCGACAATTCAACTAAGGCTGTCCAATGCGGTGGAGTTACAGATCCAGTGTCGGTTGTTCCTGGTGTTCCTGATTTAAATAAAGCTTATGGTTTTGGTATGGCTTACGGTTTTGGTATGAATACCTCAGCTACCACAAGTGATTACGCCAGGATTCCTGCTATAAATCAATTAAGCAATGATCATTCATTTACCTTCTCTATCTGGATAAATCCCCTAAAGACTATTAATCCAAATCAAGTTATTGCCGGTTACGGCCAACAGCATGTTTTGCTTTATATTAATGGTAGCGGTGCCTTACAGAGCGTGTTCCCCTCAAAAAATCGCACTGACAGATATTTTCCAGCGTCTAGCACTAAGCCAATTAATTGGAAGCAGTGGAATAATGTTGTAGTTTCTTTTGATAATGCTAGCCATACGTTGAAATATTTCATTAATGGCGAGGCGGCTGGATTTTCGGTTGTTCCGGGTGACGTCAATATTGAATTTGCTCAGTCGTTTTATCTTGGAAGATACGCTTTGCCTGGTAATCAGTTGATTTATGATCAACCAGGAAGAGATCCAGATATTGATAATCTTAAGGGTAAATATGGTACTTGTGATAATTCAACAAATAAATGTACTGGTTGTTGGAGCGGTACTTGGGGTAGCGGTATTCCGGCAGTTTGTGGTCAGCCAGGTGCCAATAGCATTGACTGTAATCCGCTAGATGATGATGGTGGTAATGTTGATTGCGACGCATATAATTGGTGGGATAGAGTTAGCTCTTGGTATCGTGGCAGTATGGACGAAATGAGAGTTTATGATCAGGCATTAACCACAGGTGAGATAGTAAATATTTACAACAAGCAAGCTAGCCCTCAAAATCTAATTTATCATTACGATTTTGCCGGTTCTAATCAGGTTTGCCAGTCTGCCGCCAAAACCGCTAGCAATTTCTCAGTTTATAAGTGCTCCATAGATGATCCAAGTTGTTTGAATAATTCAACTTTCACTAAGGTTACTACTACTAATCTAACTTTTGCCGGAGCATATTCTAATTATATCGAGGTCACAAGTACTTATGCCACCGGCACGACCTACCGAGTAGTGGTTAACGGCGGTCCTGATGGTATTAAGGCTTTTAACGGCAATGAATTATTTAGCCTGAATTATAATTCTTTTGGCAACAAAAATACCGGCGAACAATGTGAGTCAAGCATTTATCCTTGGAGCGGGGCGCCGGGAGTTTGTACTTCAAAATGTACCATTAATCCCAATATGGATCTTTGTGGTACCACATTTTCTCAATGTACTACCTCAACCATCGGCGCCATTTATTGTGATAATACTTGCCATGATCTCGGTAATAAAAATGTAGCCTCTTGCGGTAATGGTAAATTGGATCAAGGCGAAGAATGCGATGATGGCAATGCGGTTAATGGCGATGGCTGTTCAAGTAATTGCTTGCTTGAAGGTACGGTTGCTCCAGATAAATGCGGTGGCAATAAAATAGAAAGAGGAGAGGCTTGTATTGCTGGACAGACAACAACTACAAGCGCCATATCAACAGATCCGAATCACACTTTAACTTGTTCTTCCAGTAATTGTCTTTGGGTTAATGCAAATGGAGACACGGTTCATTATACTAACAGTAGTTTAGTTTCTGGTTCCGAACTCAATGCTCCGATGTGTGGCAATGGTATAATTGAAAAAGGTGAGCAATGCGATGACGGCAACACTGCTAGTGGTGATGGTTGCAGTGATAGATGTCTTCTAGAAGGTTCAACTAATGGCGCGGTTTGCGGTAATGGCATTGTGGAAAATGGCCAACCAGATAGCTATTCTTGGACGTTTAGGGTGAGTGGTGATGCTGATGTTTGCAGTCCTATTATCCGTTTTAGCGATTGTACTAATGGAGTATTGGAAGTTATTACTGATCCAGCGGTGGCAAATATTGATTTAAATAATATTAAGATTTGTGAGAGTAGCAGTACGGTTCTGGCATTGCGTCAGGGCTGGTGGCAAAAAATTGTTCTTAAGATAAAATCATCGTTTGATTACTTTGTCGGCCGTAAGGCGATTGCTACTGATAATACAACTCCTTGTCCGCCAGATGCTGATGGCACTACTTACGTTCAGCCTCAACTTTCCGTAACTTCAACAGATAATTTCCAAACCCTGGAATATTACAATTATTCCAACAAGAAGATTACAGATTTAATAAAGAACACTGATTGGAAGCTTGGTCACAAATATAAAGTTGCTGTTCAAAATGCTTCTGGAACATATAGCGGGATAGCTGAGAATATTATTAAGCAAAAATGCGCCATATCTAGCGTCAGAGTGGATATCTGGCCTCGCGGTGAAGCCAAGACCGATGACAATTTCTTCTGTTACACTGATGCTAATAATAAAAAGAAATGCGGCAGCTTGACTGATGATATGTATGATGATGATGTTTCTGCTGATTGGAATAAAGATGCCAGCGCCGATCCTCTTTCAGCCACTAATTTTGATTACCCTTATCTTAAAGTTAATAATCAAGTAGTAAGCGATGCCAATCTTAATGGTAATCAACATTTGTATCAGGCCTGGGGTATAGAGAGTCGCGGTTATATGATTAAGTCTGATGCCGTTAATTGGGACTTAAGTAATCCTCATTATGTCGTCCAGGGCGATAACAATAAAAATAATACCAGTACTATTGGCGTTGATGGCAGTAATATCGTGACATCTACTTATCCTGGAATAACTTGGTTTACTTCTGGGGCTGTTAGTGGCGATAGTCAGTTGATTGTGACGGCCAGTTCCACCGAAGGCGGTGTCGCTAGCACCACGGTTTTCATCAAAACTTTCTTATGTGACAATCCTTGGCCTGCCGCTAAATATTTCCCATATCGTGATTCTAGCAAAAATTGTACCAATGGCCTCAGTGGTTGTGTAAATACCAATCTAGAAACTTATTATTGTCGTGACAAAGGCAAACCCAATGATCTCAGCGATGATTATTCAGCGCTTTATGCTACTGCTGCTTTAAATCAAACAGATAGTTTTGTTAAAGAATTTTTCTTTGCTTCTCCAGGGGTTAATTCTGGAGATACTAACGTTACTGGCTTGAGCAAGGCTTATGTCTTAAACGCCACTGGTCAGGAAATTAATAATGTTAAAACTGGTCAGACTGATCAGTATATAAAGATCCAAAATCCAGGATTAACAAATAATCATTCATTTACTTTCTCTATTTGGATAAAACCAACTTCAACAGGTAGTTATTATTCCATATTTGGCGATGGCAGTCATGGACCAACACAAAATAATGCTTTAGTTATTGCTGGCTATGGGCAGTTGCATACTTTGGCGTATTTGACTGGTGATGGTAAATTACGATCTACCTTCGCTGATAGTCCTAATCGTATGTATACTTCGCCGGTCAGCACTAAGAGTGTTGCTTGGGGTGAATGGAATAATGTAGTTATTACTTTTGATCATGATACCAGTCAATTAAATTATTTCATTAATAATCAACCAGCCGGATCAACGGTTCTTCCTGTAGGTGTCAATGTTGAGTTTAATAAGGACCTTTACTTGGGACAATATTTGATTCCTGGATCACAAGAATCTTGGCAGACTCCAAATTATGACTCTGATTTAGGTTCTATTCGTGGCGGATTTGGTAATTGCGTTACGACAAGTCATAAATGTACAAGATGCTATAATCTTGATGGGATTGGCAACGGAGATCCAATGAATTGTGGTCTTGTGCCTGCTGCTGATTTGGCCAAGGCTCAACTTAGTTGCAGTAGCGATAGTGATTGCGATAAAGCTTATTGGTGGAAGAGAGGAGAATCTTGGTATAAAGGCGCTATGGATGAAATGAATATTTTTGATCGAGTCTTGTCTAGTGACGAAATAACAAACCTTTATGAATTACAACAAGTTAACGATGGCTTGATTTCCTATTATTCTTTTGATCAGAATGCTAGCACTACAAAAGATGCTGTTGGTATCAGGGTTATTTCTAATCCAAATCATTATCCAGCTCTTTACTGGTATCGCAAGTATTTTGATCAAAAACAACAAGGTAGCCCAAGCTCACTGATGGTCAATGGTTATCCTGGAGTTCGCGAAGGCAGATCGCTATATGCCGATGCGGCTGATGTAAGTACCACCCCTATCACCATTAGCACTAATATTTATTTAATGTCCTATAACGAAGGGGCTACCGGCGACACCAAGGATATTTATAATCAGATGATTAATAATTTCCACTTTAACACAGGAGCAACTTCTACTGGTGGTTTGCCGTATTTTGATAAATGTAGCGGCGATTCCACTTATGATTGCTTGACCGATTCTGCTTGTCAGGCGGTTAGCAAGGGCTATTGTTTGTCCGATAAAGCCAAATTAACTAGAGACACGAGAAGAGTTTTAGATATTCAAACAGTTAATATTTTGTTAGATAAATATCATAGCGCTCTTCGCTGTAATAATAATCTTGATGTGCTTTGCCAGAGCGATGCCGATTGTCATGGCAATGGCACTTGCGGCCATTATTACCCTGGCATTAAATCAGGAAGTTATTTGTCGGGCAAGACTTTCAGTGTTTGGCCATCTTGGCAGACAACTTTGGGCGACGCTTTAAATACCGGCTTGCCAGTTGATCCATTAAATTATTTGACCGGCTGTTCGTCTCAAGGAGCGGCTACCGGCACTTGTTGGAATGATTCTATTAAGCAAATGGCTTGTCCAAACACTGTTAATGCTTATGCCTATGGCGTTGGTGGGTATGTCAGTGTCAGTACTACCCTGGTTACGGCAATTAATAATTCTACCTTGAGAGGTGTTTATGCTAAGGCAGAATATAATCCTAATCATAGTGGTAATGAACCAGACGGTCGCAATTGGTTGCCAGGCTGGGACACAGTTGATTTTATCAAAGATAACAGTCTTACTGCCACCGATCCGGATCCGTTTGTTGGATTTGCGACTAGTTCCCTCTGTATCAATCCTCAAACTTGCGGCAATGGCAAGGTTGAAGGCAATGAAGTTTGCGACGATATTTCGACTACGCCTGATAATTTGAGAAAATGCAGAAAAGATTGTTCCGGTTGGTTGTATTATTACGATTCTGCCGGCTGGCTTTCTTCCAATCCTTGGGGGACGGGAGGCTTTACTGATGATAATTATTTCAACCCATTTTGCGGTAATGGTCAGATTGATACATTTAACGGCCGAACAGAAGCCTGCGATGACGGGGTTAATGATAGTAATGGCCTTTGCGGAAAAAATTGCTGGAAACCGACTTATTGTGGTGATGGCGTTGTTCAAACTCCAAACGGCATGTTTACTGGCGGAGTTACTAGTTCCGATCCCATTTTATCAAAAACTGCCAAAGAGGTCGGCTATGCTACTGATACTTTCCTTACTCTTCTATCAAGGAATTCTATTGATGTTAGCTACTATAATACTAAACTGCTATCTATCTCTCTGAAGCCCGGAGGCACTGGTTTTGAGCAGTGCGATGCTGGCCCCAACAATAACTATAGAAAGCAATGTACCCCTAACTGCATGAAAACATATTTGGGTGATGGCATAGTCCAATCTCCAAATGGTGACGGCGATTATGAACAATGTGATTTTGGCCAGAGATTTTGTTCCAATAAGACCACTCCTTGTATTCCAGATAGCGATTGCACCGGTATTGGTGATAGCAAATGCCATATTTATGGCCTCTGTTCTGATAGTCAGACCAAATGCGATTCTAGTAATAGCCAGTGCAGTGGAATGAAAGGTGATAAGACTTGTGACATTAATTATACCGACAAAAAGTTTGGCGCTTGCGGACCCAAGGGAGTCAAAACTAGTTGCGGTGATGGCATTGTTCAACGACCAAGCGGAGACAAGGATAAAAATGGCCATCCGAAGTACGAGGAATGCGATTTTGGCCATGACACCGATCAATGCGTTGGTTGCAGATGGACGACTTGCGGTTATCCTGGTATTGGCGTTACAAATGGTGTTCCCACTTCAACTTATCAGAATGGTGTAGGGGCTATTAAGTCAGGCAATACTCCAGCCAATCTTGATAAAACTCTAGGCGAGTTAGGTTATTATATTTCCGGTTATGCCTCTACGACCAAAATCAGAGAGTTGAATCCTGGTGGCGGAGATAATTATGGCCATGTACAGTGTGATGAGGGTGTCCTGAATGGAACTTCAAATAGTCAATTGGGTTGTAATGCTGATTGCACCTTTACTCGTTGTGGTGATAACTCTATTCAAGGGCCTAATTATAGCAGTATAGGTTTAACCGTAAACTCTTCTGGCGTTCGAGAGTATTGCGATGACGGTCAGGCCTGCGCAGACGGCACTAAATGCTACCAAGACCCTGATTGTTATAACCCATCTAGCGGTATTAATCATTCTTGGCCAACTCCCACTTCTGATCAGACATGCAAAAAGAGAAATTTGGGAATTTGCAATGAAACTTGCACCGGCGATATATCGAATCCTAAAGCCAGAATTCCAGGTTTGACTTATTGCGGTGACGGCACTATTCAGTGGCCAAACGGAGATTTAAGTAGTGGTATTACCACCTCAAGTAATTTGTACAATTCCAGTACGATATTTGCCAATGTGACTTGGAAGGATTTAGGTTATTCTAATTATACGGGTCAGGGTGTAATGATAAGCAGACCAATTTTATTTGATTACTCTAGATATACCGATACCGTGGGAGCTACTTTGGGTGGCGTTAACTTTACCGCTGGTCATGAGCAGTGCGACATGGGTGGGGCCAATAGTAGTACCGAGCAGTGCTATGACGGAACCAACGGCACTACTGCTTGTAACCTAAGTTACTGCGGTGATGCCATCAGCCAGCCTATAAATAATGGTTATGGTTATTATGGTAAGACGGGCTTTATTCCTTCACCATTTTTCCATTTTGGTTGGCCAACGGGCAGTGTTCCAACCGGAGCAGCAGCTGGAATGTTGCCGGCATCAATACCAACTTGGCAGGGTTTAGCTAGAGGTCAGCATGGTTATGGCGAAGAAAAATGCGATCAGGGATCCGGTATAAATGGCACATTGATCAGTTATGGCAGTAATCCAACTTGCAACAGTTGGTGTTCCGATTATTGTCTAAGAGAGCCAGTTGCTCCAGTTCCTTCAAATATAGTTACTTATGGAGACAGTTCTGTTGTTAGTAATAATCTCAATGTTACAATTCCAGCTTGTTATTCTGGACTTGTTTCCAGTACCCCTTATTATATTGGCGATCCAGGTCAATTAGATTATCCTGGTCGATTAACCTTAAATGTTACTAGGCGTCCTGTTGACGTTTATATTATGGTTAACGTTGATGTTTCTTTGATGTGGGGTACAGCTAATTCTACAAGCACATCCGCTAGAGTTTATTACTCTAAGGGCGTTAGTACTAAGTGTCCAACTGCTAGTGCTGGGTATTTTTGTCAAACCACTGCCTCCGGTTCCGCTTATCCTGTGAGGTTGGCAGATCTTTATGCGTCTTTAGTAGAAAAAATCGTCAATGAGATTAATACTGCAAATAGTAAAGGAGCTAATATTACCACTCATATTATTTTTGTGAGGAATACTTCTTGGGGCGGAAGTGCTATATTGGCTGGAGATGGTTATAGTAGATTAAACAGGGTTTATACTGGTTCTATGGATTCATCCAGTATCTCCGCGGCCATATCTAATTTAAAATATACAACTCTCTGTGATAATCTTTCTCATTACAATCTTATTACTGCTGGTCAATGCCAAATTACTTGGGATGGTGGTTGGAGTGCTGATGGTAGCTTTACTACAGAAGCCAATAGCTATATTCATAGTGCAACTGGCAATGATAAAGTCGCAATTTTCGTAGGAACAACCCCTCCTCAGGTGGGTAGTTGTTACCAGAAAAAAAATGGAACTGCTATGGCTTGTCATTACTATGATTCAATCGCGGTAGACAGTAATGTAAAAGTGTACTCTTTACTTGTAGGTCATGTTTACAATATTTACCAGAAAGGAATTGAACCGCAAGCGTTTCTTAAACCAGCTTATGATGCTTATCAGTATTCTCAAGAGGCTTATAATTTTGCTCATTTTGATCCACCGGATCGTAATAGTGCCGTATCAAGCACAAATTCAGCTATAAACAGTTTTAATTCAATTGTCGGCGCCAGTGTTCTTGGAAGCTTGGCGTACTATAAAAATGAATATGATTTGGATAGCGATCCAACGACTATTATGTCGAATGCTGTAACTGCACTTGGGGAAGCAATAACGGCCGTGAATACTGCCTCGAGTTCTCTTAATACTTTTAAAAATAATATTAATGCCGCCACTACAACAATGCGTACATATGCCAGCACAGCTCAATCAGATGCTTCCACGGCTTACACAAAGGTTAGTGTGGCAAGTGTTGCGGTAGATAAAGCAGAAGATGAGGCGGCTGGCAGTTTTGATAGAGCGGACAAATTTACAGATGAAAATGGTTCAAATCCACTTATAAATCAGTACAATGTTTGTTCTTATGATTGCACTAAATCCGACTTTGATACTAATCCTGATAACTTCAGCTTGACTAGTTCTCGTAAGGGTGGTTTCAAACTATTCATTTATGATTTTGAGAATCAAGTTGTGGGCTTGCCGTATTCTATTGGTGTTACTGGCGTTAGCGCAACATCGCCAGCTTCTTCTGTTGTTAATTATGGTGGCACTACGGGTATACAATATAGCTTCAATTGGGCTGCAATCAGCTTGCCTTGCACGAATGCGGCTCAAATTGTTCCACTTAATTACACCGTAGCAGGCGCTACTTATTCCAATATTATTTTCACTGGAAATACCTATGGTATCTGTCACTAATTTCTTTAACTCATGTTTGATCAGACTTCAAACAATTTAAATCCAAACACTCAGCCTCTGGTTAATTCCGGGGCTGGGTCGGTTGGTGTTAATAGTACGGAAGATATTTTTGCTGGTACCGATCAGACTACGCCAAGGGTTAATCGTCCGGTGATGCCAAATAGTTTTAATCACGAAGCAATTGATGAATCGACTCTTCTTGGTGGTAAATCTATTTGGGATAATAAAGTTTTGTCGATTGTCGTTGTTGGATTAGGAGCTATTATCGTTGGAGTTTTGGTTTTTGGCGCCACAAGTTACTTTTCGGCCTGGGTTAAAAATGATAAAATAAAGCAAGTAAAAGCGGGCGTGGTTTCTATTCCGACAGATAATAAAATTATTCCTAGTCAGGTTGTAGTTGGATCGAATAATTCCACTTCTTCAGCTTCAGCTGTTGTGAATTCAGCCAATGATTCCGATGGTGACGGGCTGACTGACGAGCAAGAACAAAAGCTCGGAACTAATCCTAATAAAGCTGATACTGATGGCGATGGATTAACGGATGGTTCAGAAGTTAATGTTTTTCATACCGATCCGTTAAACCCTGATACTGACGGTGATGGTCATAGTGACGGCTACGAGGTGATTAACGGTTTTGATCCCTTAAAGGGCGGCGGAGCAAGATTGTTTAATATTCCTAAAAAATAAAAATTAATTTAAAAGATAAATTTATGTTAGGTCAAAATGATAACGATCAAGAAGAACAGGTGAGTCAATCCTTGTCCGATTCATCGGCTGGTCAGCAGTTGCCAAAATCTCAGGCTGATATTTATGTCATGCCGGAGAAGTTTCATCCTGGCAAGAAAAATTCTTCGGATAATAAAATGCTGATGATTGCTATTTCAGTTTTCTTGTTGGTTTTGGTAGTGGTTGGTGGATATTTTGGTTATGAGCAGTATAAGAGTGCTAATAGCCAAAAAGTAGCCGTTGATCAAAACCCAGTTGTGACTCAGTCAGATGTTACTAATCAAGAACCGGCCATAGTTACATCGACGGATACTTCTTTGCCTGAAGTGACTTCAACTGAAGCATCGACTACCGTTACTTCTACTGACTCAGGACTCGCTACAACTACCGCTACTTCAACTGGAAATGTTGTCGTTGATGCAAATATGCCCCCAGCTACAACTGCTGATGCTGATAATGATGGTTTGACTGACAGTGAAGAGGGGGTGATTGGTGCCAGATTTGATAATCCTGACAGCGATGGAGACAGTCATCCAGACGGAACAGAAATTACTAATGGTTATGATCCTTTATCAAAAGGGAGATTAGTTGATGCTTCTTTTGTTCAAAAAATCACTAGTAATTTTTCTAGTGATAACTTCCAAACTCTATCCATTAAGGGTTGGAATTTTAATAATATAACCTCAGCTAAACAAATTATTATTACTACCAATACAGGAGAAATTATCAGAATTTCCGTTTTAGCTAATCCTGATAAGATTTCCGCGACTAATTGGTACTTACTAAAAAATCCAGGAGCTTCTTTGAGTCAATTACGTCCAGTGGCCGCTGGAAATTTAGTGGGAGTTTTTGCTCCTAATGGATTATCGGCGTATATCTCAGACGAAAGCAATGGCAAGATTTATTCTTTTGAATATATTCTAGGAACGGATAATATTTTCCGTTACCCGGCTTTGTTTGCAATGATGGTTAGAAATTTTCAATTAGTCAGTGTTGCTACTGCTCAAGGAGCTAGTGCCCAGTCAACTCTTAAACCAGCTACTTCAACTCAGTCGTCCAAAATAGTGCCCACTTCAACCATTGAAAACCCAGCCGAACAAAATAACGATGCTACTAGTACTAATCCAGTCAGTTAATTATCATGATTACTTTTGATTTTAATTCAGATAAAATTTCCGGACCACTAGACGAAAAAGTTTTTAAAAAAGCGGTTTCAGCTTTGGATAATGTTCTTAATTTGAAAAAGAAAAATAATTTTTCTTTAGCTATTGTTGACGGTTCTACTATTCGTAAATGGAATCGAATTTATCGCCACAAAGATAAGGTAACTGATGTGCTAAGTTTTGCCGAAGATGATCAAAATGATTTTATTGATGGCTCTTCCGATGGTAAATATTTAGGCGAAGTTCTTATTTGTTATGGACAGGCCAAGAGGCAGGCGAGGGAACTGGAGCATTCTTTGGAGGCGGAATTAAGTCGATTGGTTATTCATGGTGTGGCTCATTTACTCGGTTATGATCACGAAAAAGTACCTAAAATTGAAGCTCAGAAAATGGTTGAAATCGAAGAAAAAGCAATGAAACGTTTAAAATTAAAGTAGATAATTGGAGTGAACAACTTTTTTGTTCAATTATTTTTTTATTAACAGTTTGCCGCTATTGTCAAATTTTAGTATAATAAAGGCAGTGAAATATTTTTTAAAGTAACAAATTTCATGGCTAGAGACAGTTTAATTACAGGTTTGGATATTGGTTCTACCGCGATTAGAATTGTGGTTGGTAAAAAAGAAAAAAATAGCGACAAGCTTCAAGTCATTGGTGCCACTGAGGTGCCGGCTCAGGGGATTAGTCGTGGTGTGGTTAATAGCGTAGAAGATACCGTATCTTCTATTTCTTCGGCGTTAGAGAGAGTTGAGCGCATGATTGGTCAGCCAGTAGAACATGCTTGGATTGGAATCTCTGGCAGTCACATAATTGCTCAAGAAAGTCGTGGCGTTGTGGCCGTGTCCAAGTCTGATGGCGAGGTTAGAAATGAAGACGTTGAAAGAGCCATTGAAGCGGCCAAGGCGGTTGCTATTCCACCAAACTATGAAATCCTTCACGTTATTCCTAGAAGTTTTTCTGTTGATTCTCAGACTAGCATTAAAGATCCGATTGGCATGACTGGTATTAGACTCGAAGTTGAGACCCAAATTATCTGTGGGCTTAGTGCTCAGATCAAAAATTTAACCAAATGTATTTATCGAACAGGCTTAGATGTAGATGATTTAGTTTTATCTATTCTAGCTACTTCCGAGAGCGTATTGACCACTCGCCAAAAGGAACTCGGTGTGGTAGTGGTTAATCTTGGCGGTTCAACAACGAGTATTACGGTTTTTGAAGAAGGAGATCTATTACACACAGCTGTTTTACCTGTCGGTTCTTCGTATATTACCAATGACATTGCCATTGGTTTGCGTATCTCTATCGATACGGCCGAGAAGATTAAAGTTCGTTATGGTAACTGTTTGCCAAAAGAATTTACGAAGAGTGAAGAAATTAAGTTTTCAGATCTCGGTGGGCCAGAGGATGGCGATTTCTCACCAAGAAAAGTAGCGGAAATTATTGAAGCTAGAGTAGAAGAAATCTTAGAAAAGGTAGATAAGGAATTAAAACGAATTGGTAAATCTGGAATGTTGCCAGCTGGTGTAGTTCTGACAGGTGGTGGCGCTAATATTCTCGGTATCGTGGAAATGGCCAAAACACATTTACGTTTACCGGCTTCACTAGGTTATTCTCAAGAGTTGATTTCCAATTTAGATAAGGTAAGTGGTTTAAATTTTACAACCGCTGTTGGTTTGGTGTTGTGGGGTAGCGAGATGGAAAGCGGTAAGGGAATCGGCGCTTTCGGGTTATCTAATTTTAAGAGTATTGACAAGGCAGCTGGTAAAGTGAGAGAATGGTTCAAGTCACTGTTGCCGTAATGAAATAATCATAAATAATCCAATTTAGCTAATTATCTTATTGGTTGTTCTAGTTTAGCTATAAAAACTAATAAGTTAATAAGTTAATAATCTATAAAATATGCCAGAAATTAAACCAGAAATTGAAACTCCAGCCAAAATAAAAGTTGTCGGTGTTGGTGGCTCGGGTTGTTCAGCAGTCAATCGCATGATTGCCTCCAAAATCAGAGGTGTAGAATTTGTGGCCATAAATACTGATGTCCAAGCTCTGCATCACAATGAAGCCAAAAATAAACTACATATTGGCCAAGCCACAACCAAAGGCTTGGGTGCTGGTATGAATCCAGATATTGGACTTCAAGCTGCTCAAGAAAATATCAATGATATTCGAGATTTACTCAAAGGCTCGGATATGGTTTTTATTACCTGTGGTCTTGGTGGTGGTACTGGTACTGGCGCTGCTCCAGTTGTGGCAGCTGTTGCTCAAGAGCTTGGTGCTTTGGTTGTGGCCGTAGTTACCAAGCCATTTGGTTGGGAAGGAACTCATCGTCGCAATATTGCCGAAAAAGGTTACAAGGAACTTTCCGAACATGTCGATACTATCATTAGTATTTCCAATGAAAAGATTTTGCAGATCATTGAAAAGAAAACATCATTCTTAGATGCTTTTAAAACAGTAGATGATATTTTGCGTCAAGGTGTTCAGGGTATTTCCGAGCTCATTACTATTTATGGCAATGGTGTTAACGTCGACTTTGCTGATGTTAAGTCTATTATGAGTGACGCTGGTTCAGCTCTGATGGGTATTGGTGAAATGTCTGGCGATGGCAGAGCCACAATCGCTGCCAAAAAAGCCATTTCTTCACCGCTCTTGGATATTTCCATTGATGGCGCTAAGGGTATTTTATTTAATGTTACTGGTCCATCCGATCTTACTATGGAAGAAGTTGATGAAGCCGCTAGAATTATCACTGAAAGCGCTGATCCAAACGCCAGAATTATCTTTGGTACAGTTATCGACGATACTCTGAAGGACAAGATTAGAGTTACAGTTGTAGCTACTGGTTTTGGTACCAGGGAAAATACCGGTCAACAGGATCAAAAATATTCCTTGAATAAGTTTTTAACCAAAAAGGTCATTGAAAATAAGATTTCTGAGGCCAAGACTATGGAACGCCCAGCTGCGGTTGATAATCCATTTAAGGAGAGATCAATTTCTAGTTTTCCGGAAGCTGAAGAGCGAGTATCTCCAGCCCCAAGACCATTCCAACCAGCTCAGCATCAACCAATGCATCAAAATAATCCCTATTCTCCAGTAAGTCAAAATCCTCGTCCGATTCAGGAACCAAAAGAGGAAGAAGAGGATTTGGAAATCCCAGCTTTCATCAGAAAAAAGATGAAATAAAAGTTATCAACATTGCATTAAATTAGAGACGCGAATACTAAAATTTCGTCTCTGATTTTTTTATCCACAACTAGCTAAAATATGCAAAAAATAAGGGATTTTTTTGTTTTGACAGGGCACTAGACGAGGTATATAATTAATGCACTGAAGGTGACGAAATACTCTTGTCTGACCAAAAATTCAAATCAAATTTGGCAGATTTTTTATTAGCTTAAATTGGCTATTCTATCGTTTTTCGCCTCGGATATTATTTACTTACGGTCAACTTATGGAACCAAACGAAGTTAAACAAATTAGAAAAAGAGAAGGCGAGATCGTTGATTTTGATGTTGAAAAAATTAAACAAGCCCTTATTAAGGTTTTAAAGGCAGTTGGTCGTGATGATGAGAAGTTGGCCAGGGAATTGGCCGACAAAGTCGTCAAGGTGGTCAATAATAAATTCCACTATCGTTCCATTCCAGCAGTTGAAGAAATCCAAGATGTCGTCGAAGAAGTTTTGATTAAAGAAGATTTAGTTAAAGCCGCAAAAGCCTATATCATTTATCGCGAACAGCATGCTCGTCTTCGTGATATGAAGAAAATGGTGGATTCGACCGACATTATCAATGGCTATTTAAAGCAATTGGACTGGCGCGTCAAGGAAAATGCCAATATGGCTTATTCTTTGCAAGGACTTAATAATCACGTGGCTTCAGCTATCAGCTCTCATTATTGGCTTAACCAGATTTATCCGCCAGAAATCCGCGATGCTCATAGTAATGGTTCTATTCATCTCCATGATTTACAGCTTTTGGCAGTTTATTGCTGTGGCTGGGATTTACAGGGAGTTTTGAGATTAGGCTTTGGTGGCGTTGAGGGAAAGGTCCAAAGTAAGCCGGCTAAGCATTTTAGAGTGGCTTTGGGTCATATTGTTAATTTCTTCTACACTCTTCAGGGTGAGGCAGCTGGAGCCCAGGCTTTTGCCAACTTTGATACGCTTTTGGCCCCATTTGTCCGTCATGACAACCTAGAATACGAATCAGTCAAACAAGCTCTTCAAGAATTTGTTTTCAACGTTAATGTGCCAACTCGGGTCGGTTTTCAGACTCCATTTACCAATCTAACCTTTGATCTTGTTTGTCCATCTACTTTGGCCAACGAGCCGGTACTTATCGGCGGTTTGCCACAAGCTGAGACGTACAAAGAATTCCAGCCAGAAATGGACATGATTAACAAAGCTTTTGCTGAGGTGATGATGGCTGGAGATTCCAAGGGTCGCGTTTTCACTTTTCCTATTCCAACCTACAATATCTATGATGGTTTTGATTGGGATAATAAAGTCTTGGATCCTATCTGGGATATGACTTCCAAATATGGTATTCCGTATTTTGCCAACTTCATCAATAGCGACATGAGTCCTGACGATGCTCGCAGTATGTGTTGCCGTTTGAGACTAGATAATCGCGAATTGCGCAAGCGTGGCGGCGGTATGTTTGCTGCCAATCCTTTGACTGGCTCTATCGGTGTCGTTACGATCAATCTGCCTCGGCTTGGTTATTTGTCCAAGACAAAAGAAGAATTTTTCAATCGTTTGGGACAAGTAATGGATTTGGCTCGCCAAAGCTTGAGGCTTAAGAGAGAAGTACTTGAAACATTTACCGAACAAGGACTTTATCCATATAGCAGATTTTATCTCAAAGATATTTATGAAAGATTTGGTCAGTATTGGCGCAACCATTTTAATACCATTGGTATTAATGGTATGAACGAGGCCACGGTTAACTTTATGAAGCGACCGCTGAGCACCAAAGAGGGTAGCGACTTTGCTCTTGAAGTGATGGATTACATGCGAGCTCGCATGGCCAAATATCAAGAAGAAGATGATCAAATGTATAATCTTGAAGCTACTCCAGCCGAAGGTGCTACTCATCGCTTTGCCAAAAAAGACAAAGAATTATATCCAGATATTATTGTAGCCAACGAAGAAGCTTACCAAGAAAGAGGCGCCGCCCCATATTATACCAACTCAACTCACTTGCCAGTCAATTATTCCTCAGATATTTTTGAGGTTTTGGAAAAACAAGACGAGCTTCAGACTAAATATACGGGTGGTACGGTGGTCCATGGCTTCTTGGGAGAGAGAATGCCGGATATTGAAAGCACTAAGAATTTGGTCAGGAAAATCGCTGAAAATTTCCATTTGCCATATTATACTTTGACTCCGACCTTCTCTATTTGTCCTAAGCATGGCTATTTAGCCGGAGAACATAAGTTTTGTCCGATTTGCGATGAAGAAATCGGCTTTGTACGTGAGCAAGAGGATAAGTTAGCTATCTAATTTGACTTAAATTGAATTTATTAATAAACTCAAATACTATGGAAGGTATGGAAAAAGTGCAGGCTCAGAGACAGCCTTGCGAAGTTTATTCGAGAGTCGTCGGTTACATTAGACCGGTCGGACAATGGAATCCTGGCAAACAATCGGAATATGAAGATAGAACTCCCTTCCAAGTTTGCGGTTGCGGACAATAATAAATAATTAAGTTTAGATAATCCAAAGTCATGAAAATTGGTGGTTTACAGCCGGTAACTTTGCTAGATTATCCTCAAAAAGTGGCAGCGATCATATTCGCCAGTGGGTGTAATATGCGCTGTCCTTTTTGTTATAATCCAAAGCTGGTGTTGCCAGAATTGATTGAAAAAGAAACCCTTATGTCCAAAGAGGAGATTTTGGATTTTCTAAATCGTCGCAAAAAATATTTGGATGGAATCGTTTTTACTGGTGGCGAGCCGTTACTTCAGCCCGAAGCCTTGGATTTTATGCGCCAAGTTAAGGAGATGGGATATTTAATAAAATTAGATACAAATGGCTTAAGACCAGAAGTTCTGGCTACTGTTCTTGAAGAGAAGCTAGTTGATTATTTGGCGATGGACATCAAAGGACCGCTCGGGACTTACGAAAAGTTTTGTGGGGTCATGGCTGATCCGGCCAAGATTAGAGAGAGCGCGAGACTGGTAATGGAAAGCGGCTTGCCTTATGAATTTCGAAGTACAGTTGTTAAGGGCCTACACAGCAAAGAAGATCTAGTTCTTATGGCAGAGATAATTGAGGGGGCGGATAAATATTATTTGCAAAATTTTAATTCCCATGAGGTGGTAGCCGGGAGCGATTTTGCTGGCAAATCTTTTACCACATTGGAAATGAGTCAGATGAAGGATTTAGTTGCGTCCTATGTTAAATATTGCGCAGTGAGATGAAAAGTGGTATAGTATAGAAAAGTTAATTTAAATTTATTTGTATGTCAGAAGAAAATAAAATCGAATCAAAAATCGAGGAAAGTATTCAGTATGGCAAAGTTGCTGAACATCTGATTAAGGAAGAGCAAAAAAGCCTAGAAGATTTACTGAAGGAAAATCTGGAATATATGAAAGCGGTTTATGCTGATACCCAAAAGATTCGTCGAAGTATGTTTTGGCGTTCGGTTATTAGTTGGGTTTGGATTATTCTTTTTGTGGCGCCATTAATTCTATCCCTATTTTATTTGCCAAACATCCTCGGTGGGTTGACGGCTATGACTGGCACAAGTATTGGTAGTGGCGATCTTCAAAGTTTATTGAATCAATTAAAGTAGTTGTATGAATGATTTAATCTTAAAAATTAAAGCTCTCCAACAGAAGTTGGAAGATTCGTGGAGGTTACTTTGACCTTGATGCAACGCAACAAGAATTTTTAGGTTTAGAGCAGGGAATGTCAGCGCCGGATTTTTGGGCTGACAATGTTTCGGCATCAAACACAAGTCGTAAGTATGAAAATTTAAGAAGTTATTATAACTCCTGGCTTGATTTTAAAAACGAGCTCGGAGATTTTTTGTGCTCGGCGGAAATGTCCGAGAATGATGAAAAAATGATGACAGAACTGAATGAAAAATTTTCTGAATTAGAAAAGAGATTTAGCAAAATGGAATTTCAAGTTTTATTTGCTGACAAATATGACAAGAATAGCGCTATTCTATCTTTGCACGCAGGAGTAGGCGGCGTGGATGCTCAGGATTGGACAGAAATTTTGATGCGCATGTATTTACGTTTTTGTGAACGTCATGGATTTGAAACAAAAATTATTGATAAAAATGACGGAGCCGAAGCGGGGATTAAAAGTGTCACAATTGAAGTGACCGGTCTTTATGCTTATGGCTGGCTCAAGAGTGAAAACGGTGTTCATCGTCTAGTTCGTATTTCACCATTTGATGCTGAGAAAATGCGCCATACTTCTTTTGCCTTAGCAGAAGTTCTGCCTGAGATTGAAGATGATAAGGTTATTGAAATTAAAGATGAAGATTTAAAAATCGATGTCATGCGAGCTGGCGGCCATGGAGGTCAGAGTGTTAACACAACTGACTCCGCCGTGCGCATTACTCATTTGCCAACGGGAATTGTGGTCAAATGCCAAAATGAAAGATCGCAGTTGCAAAACAAGATGAATGCCATGAAAATTTTGAAAGGCAAATTGGCTAAGATTTATAGTGAACAAGAAAGTGAAAAACTTCAGCAGATTAAAGGCGAGTATCGCCAGGCAGAATGGGGCAATCAAGCTCGGTCTTATGTCATGCAACCATACCAACTCGTCAAGGATCATCGCACCGAATATGAAACTGCAGAAATTGATAAAGTTCTCGATGGTGAGATTGATGACTTTGTAGAAAATTATTTAAGACTACAGGCCGGGAAGAAATAATTTAATAAAATCATGCCTTGGAAGGGAAAGCTCGATTTAATTTTTTTCTGGTTTAATAAAATAATCAAATCCAAATCAAAAATATTTTTAAGCTGTTTAACAGCTTTTATTTTGGGTATCGCTCTGGCTAGATTTTGGTCGGTTGATGACCTAATTGCATTTACCGGTCTACTTATCGCGACATTTTTAATGATGATTTTTTGGCGCCGTAATCAGGCGCGTTTTTTATTTCTATTTATTATTCTTTTCTTGTTTGGTTTTTGGCGTTTTCAAGTTTCTAATCCTGATTTTTCTGAAATCAATAAAATTTATCATTACAATAATCAATCAGTCTCTTTTGTTGGCCAAATTAAAAATATTGACCGGCGAGTGATTAATCAAAAACTTACCATTGAATCTGAAGAGGTGAAAATTGATGGTAAAAAGCATGAGGTTTCTGGATCTGTTTTGGTTAGTTTACCACTTTATCCGGAATATGTGATTAATCAGCAAGTTGCAGTCTATTGTCGGCTAATGAAGCCAGAAAAAATAGAGGATTTTGACTATGAAAAATATTTGGGTCGCTATGGTATTTATTCTGTCTGCTCTTTTTCTCAAATCAGCGTCATTAAACAACCTGAACAAAATCTGTGTTCAGTCTTTTCTTCGTTGCTGGATCGCTTTAGGATTTGGCTTAATGACCCGGTGGTCAAGGCGATGACCGAACCCCAAGCTTCGATTTTACAGGCGATGATAACCGGTTCTCGCGGCGGTATTCCCCAGTATTGGTTGGACAAGTTTTCGGCGGCCGGGATTAGTCATATTATTGCTATTTCGGGAACAAATATTACGATTATGGCCACTATGTTTATGTTTGTATCTTTAAATATCGGAATTAATCGCAAGAGAGCTTTTTGGCTGGCTGCTGGTGGTATTTTTATTTTTTTGCTCGTTGTCGGTGATCAGGCTTCGGCTATCCGTGCCGGCATTATGGGTATTGTTATGTTATATGGCAAAAAGATTGGCCGTCTAGGAGGCGCTTTGAATGCCATTTTATTTTCTGCCGCCTTAATGCTTATTGTAAACCCGCAATTGTTATTTTATGATGCTGGTTTTCAACTTTCGTATCTGGCGTTTATCGGCATCGTTTATCTGGCGCCGCTAGTCACCCCGGCTTTTAGTCGTCTACCGGACTTTTTGGAAATCAGAGAAATGGTTATAATGACTATATCGGCTCAAATCATCACTCTTCCCTTAATTCTTTTTTCTTTTCATCGTCTGTCAGTCGTAGCCCTAATTGTTAATATTTTAGTTTTGCCGGTGATTCCATTTTTGACGGTGTATGGCCTCGTTAATGTTTTGGCTGGCGCTATTTGGTTGCCACTTGGTAAAATCCTAGGTTTTGTTAGTTGGCTGGCTATTGGCTACATTATGAAAATCGCCGAATGGGGAACGAGTTTGCCTTATGCTTCTTTGGAATTGAAAAATTTTAATTCCATGTTCCTGATTATTTCTTATCTCGGCATTACTTTTTGGCTCTCATGGCCGATAATTAAAAAACAAAAAAATAATGAATAATTTTTTTAAATTGAATTGGAAAAGAATAATAATTGTTGTCGTTTGTTTGATTTCGATCAGTATAGTTTATTCTTTTGAAGAAAATAATTACGATCGAGCAACAAAGAGTTTGGTTCTTGGTTCTAATGACAATAAGTTGGAGGTGGTGGTAATGGACGTCGGTCAGGGTGATAGTATTTTAATTCGTACACCAGAGGGTGGAGATGTGCTCATTGATTCTGGCCCGGATGCTTCGGCCGACAAAAAACTAGGCAAGTTTTTGCCTTATGGGGATAGAGATATTGAGCTGGCGCTACTCACTCATCCGCATAGCGATCACGTGGCCGGATTCAATGAAATCATGAAAAATTACAACATCAAAAAAATCATGATGACTGGCGTCTTGCAAACAACTTCTGATTATTTGAATTTTTTAAACACCGTTAAAGACCAAAAAATTCCGGTTGATTTTGTGACCAGCACGGAAACAGTTTATCTGCCAGGTAAGGATGCTAATTCTACTTCTTCGGCTTACCTAGAAATTATGACGCCGGAGAGTAGTTTGATTGGCCAGAGAATAGAAAATTTAAATAACAGCTCGATTGTGGCCAAATTAATTTATGGCAGTACGACGATGATGCTCACAGGTGATATGGAACAGGAAGAAAAATTAGTAGAGCGAGGATTGGATTTGAAATCGGACGTTTTGAAAGTCGGCCATCATGGTTCTGTTAATGCTAATGACATAAAATTTCTAACCGCGGTTAATCCCAAGTATGCGGCGATTAGTGTGGGAAAAAATAACTCTTTCGGTCATCCCCATTTTCGCACCATTCATGATTTGGATAAATTAGGCGCTCAGATTTTACGCACTGATCTCGATGGTGATATTGTTTTTGTGAGCGACGGCAAAAGCTTTGATTTGGTAAAATAACTAATTTCTTGATTTTTCTAGCGTTATTTGTTAAACTGAGGCCATAAAATAAACAACAAAAATGGATAAAAAAATCAAAATTTTACTAGTCGAAGATGATTCAATGATCATTGATATGTACATGATGCGTCTTCGAGAAGAAGGTTATGAAGTTATTCATACGGATAAGGGTAGTGAGGCGATTGAGATTGCAGAGCATCAGAAGCCGGACGTGGTACTACTCGATGTCATTTTGCCAGAAGTTGATGGTTTTACGGTTTTGCAAACGATCAAAGGCGGTGCTGAAACCAAAGATATTTCGGTAATCATGTTGACCAATCTTGGTCAGGAGTCAGATCAAAATAAAGCTGAAGAACTTGGAGCCGATGGTTATTTTGTTAAAGCTCAGCACACCCCGACTCAAATTATGGAAAAAATAAAAGAAGTAATTAATAAATAAATTGGAAACTATGTCTACGATTGAAAGAACTCTAGTTTTGTTAAAACCCGATGCAGTCAAAAGAGGACTGATGGGAGAAATTGTCACTCGTTTTGAAAAAGCTGGCTACAAAATTGTCGGTGTTAAACTCAAGCAAGCGGATGCTCAAAAAGCCGGCGAACATTATGGCGAAGATATCGCTACTCGTCGTGGTGAAAAAGTCAGAGCTTTGCTGATGGATTTTATTTCTACTAGTCCGGTACTCGCTATGGTTATCGAAGGTGTTGAAGCTATCGAAAATGTCCGTATGATGATCGGCGCAACCGAACCAAAATCAGCTCTTCCTGGAACTATCCGCGGTGACTATGCTCACGTCAGCTATAAGCACGCTGATGCCAAAGAAAAAGTTGTCGAAAATTTGATTCACGCTTCTGCTGATGCTAATGATGCTGCTCGTGAAATTCCTTTGTGGTTTGGCGAAGATGAATTGTGCAACTACACTACTGTTTACGAAATTCACACTCAATAATTTGTCTCATCTAAAATGGCCGTTCTCTCCGCCGGCTGGCGGACAGGACGGTCAATTTGAGTAGAAAAATCGTTCGTTAAAATAAATTCGGAAAGGAGATGATTTCATGAAATATTCCTGTCAATTTTGTCCTAGGGTCTTAAAACCCAGGATTATTTCAGTAAAGAAAAGAAACTGTCTGGCCCTAGTCTGCCCTGATTGCGAGGCAATATTTTTTGAGAATCTTAGGCGGCATAATCATTTGGTTTCTTGGAGTGGTGACCGCTTGATTGTTGATTGGACGTTTTATCGTGATTCCAGTCGGATCGGTTGTTCGCCCTACGGGGAGCTCATTCCTGAGAGGCAAGCTGAAATGTTGAGAATACTTTTGAGCTTGAGGATTCTATCTTTTGAGCGAAAAAATCATTACAATCTTTTTTGGCCTCCCAGCACTTCAGTAAATCCGTGGCTTGATGACAGTATGCTTTTCTTTCGGCGTCAAGAAGATGCGCGGATCTACATGAAGGTTTTCGATGTCAATGAATCAGTGATAATTAGCCGTGATTAGCAAGCGCTCAAAAAGAGAGGAAGTGATAATCATGAATAGGCAAAATTGTTTCAAGTGTTCCAAATCGTTCAAGAAAGAGCATGGAAAGTTTTTTGTTGAACATCTTGGCTTGAAGTTTGAGGTGGAAAGAGATGCACTTAACTGCGATAGTTGTGCCAAGAAAGAATTTATCGCTTTGCTCAAGCGCTATCAAGGCCTCGTCAAGTCAGGGGGGAAAGATGGGCTGGTTCAAGTTGATTGGCGGTTCTATCATGAGAATTGTCGGCACGACAGGGATAGTAGCGATCATCAAGATTTGATGCTGATCATTTTGATGGCCGCTGATGTTTTGTCTCGCCAAGAAAAAAATCACTGGGCGATCAGTAATGATGGTTTGGCGATCAAGGAATATTTTTTTACCGACCGCAGATTTGTCCTTGGCTATTTCCGAGAGTTCTACAAGAACGGCCAAAGTAGTTTCCATCGCGTTCATCAGTTTGCTCAATCGTATACCGGTGAGCAGGCTTTGGCTTTGACCGATGAAGATCAGTAGTTTCTGATCGTGGTTGATTCAAATAAGCTCTCAGAAGTTGGGAGCTTTTTTTATTTGACAATTTAGTGCTGTTCTGTTAAAGTCTGGCACAAGTAAGTTCGCACAGTGAGTAAAATTTATTCGAGGTTTGGAGGATATCATGGTTGAAAGAAATAAAGATGGATACGTGGAATGGAAAGGTCCCAGATTGCCACTTTCCATTGCCGAGGAAAGATTTGGTGTTTTGTCGGTGGGAAAGCCAAAAAAACAGCAGCAGAAACAGCAGAGAGATGCCATGAAGAAAATTGCCCGGCAAATACCCGGTCATAGTGAGCCCGTCATTGGACCGGATGGTATCAAGTTGGTCGATCGGGTGGGGGACAAAGGAAGCAGAAAAAAGAAATTAAA
Source organism: Candidatus Buchananbacteria bacterium (assembly GCA_903907165.1). Classification (GTDB taxonomy): domain Bacteria; phylum Patescibacteriota; class Patescibacteriia; order 2-01-FULL-39-33; family 2-01-FULL-39-33; genus CAIVNC01. The sequence continues at coordinate 5,641 of CAIVNC010000031.1, read as the reverse complement.
ACTTCCTCCAGGTATGATCGCGACCGATCTCACTACTCAAAAGGAGGTTGATGCGGCCGCCAGGGTTACTAAAGAATTTCTTGCTGGCAGGTCGTATGAGGAAGGGTTTGATGGTAAACGCGATTGGTATCTTTACTATCGCGACAAAGCCCATGACTCGAATCGCAAGGGATTTGGCAAAATCTTTGACCTTGGTCTGGTGATCGTCAAGCCCAATCGTTATTGTCAGGCCGACGAGATCATCACCAGGTTTATTCGCAAGGGCTATGTTCTCGTCGATCAGTTTCCTGTCAAGCCAACTCTGGAGCAGGCGAGGTTACACTACGATGACGCCTGGGAGCAAGAAAAGGTAGCGAAGCTTGGCCCGGAAAAAGCCAAGGAACTTCGCGATCAAATCGCCGATGATCTGGCCTCTGGTTGGATCAGGGTGATTATTCTGGCCGGCAGAAAAGGTTTGACCATCAGTGGAATCCGCCGCTTGATTGGACCGACCGATCCAAGCAAGGGCAGTCCCGGTGAAATTCGCTTCGACTTTTCCCATGACAGCTTTGAAGCCGCCGACAATGAGAAGAGGTGTCTTGATAGCCCTGTTCACGCGGCAGACTGCGAAGAAGCGGTTAAAAAGGAAATCAGAGTCTGGGGTCCTTGCAAGAGATAAGGAATGATCCTCTCCATGATTCAAAAAATAAACGCTCTCATCTTGAAGAAAGATTGAGAGCTTTTTTATTTTCTTCTTCTTAATCTTATCTTAACCCTAATAAACTATAATAAAGATACAAGAAAATATTTTTTATTAAAATAGTTTAATAAATTAAATTAAACATATGAAAAATCGCGTTATACATTTTGAGCTCCAGGCAGATGATATTGCCAGAGCTAAAAAATTTTATGAGAATGCCTTTGGTTGGAAGGTTGAAAAGTGGATGAGTAAGGACGCTAAGGAAGGCGATGAAATGCAAGGCGGAATGGACTATTGGGGTTTGGTCACTGGTCCAGATGGAACCGCTGGAATAAATGGCGGTATGTATCAGCGTCCGGCCGATAAAAAACTTTACACTTATGATTGTACGATTGAAGTTGAAAGTATAGATGAGGCCGTTGAAGCGGTCAAGAAAAATGGCGGCAAGATCACTCAGGAAAAAATGGAGATGCCAAAAGTTGGTTGGTTTGCTAACGCTGAAGACACAGAAGGAAACATGTTTGCCTTGATGCAACCCACAGAATGGAAAGCTAAATAAATTGTCGTTCCCATAAAATAAAAAACAGCCTCGAATGAAATCGAGGCTGTTTTGAAATAAACAAAATTACTTTGCGGAGTTTTTGGCCAAAGTCTTGATGCAGTTGGTGCAGATTCTTTCTTTTTGACCACCAATCTTTTTGCTTTGCAAATTGATTTTCTGAGTGGTTTTGGTTTTGATCTTGGAGTGGCTGACGCTAAATGAGGTAACTGTTCCTCGGCCACAGATGGCGCATGCTTGAGGCATAATGAGATTAATTATTTTGTATTATAGACGCTACCGGTGCTACCGGCATAATTGTCAAAGTTGATTTTAGCATAATTGTAAAAATTAGTCAATCGTGGTAATATTTAGTTAAATCAATCATAAAAACCCTAAAAATATGTCTACTGATCTGTTTTCTAATCCAATGTTTATTGTTGCTGAGATTTTGGCGGTTCTAATTGCTATTACTGTCCATGAATTTTCCCATGCCTTGGTAGCTAAATTTTTTGGCGATGACACGGCCGAGAGCGTTGGCCGTCTGAGCCTTAACCCGCTGAAGCATATCGATCCTATTGGAACTGTTGTATTGCCGATTATCTTGCTGATTTCCGGTTTACCACCTTTTGGTTGGGCCAAGCCAGTGCCAGTCAATTATTCCAGATTGCGAAACGGCCGCTGGGCGATGGCTCTCGTGGCCATTGCTGGTCCAGCTTCCAATTTTATCATGTTATTTGGTTTTAATTTGGCATATAAATTTTTCTTTCCGACTTTAGGCGAAAGTAATTTATTAGTGCTATTTTTCTATGCCTCGGTTGTTGTTAACAGCGCTTTGATGATTTTCAACTTGATTCCAATTCCACCACTAGACGGTTCCAAAGTTCTTTTTGCACTATTGCCTGATTCTTTGAATGAGGTTAAATATTGGTTAGATAAATATGGTTCGTTTTTATTGATTGGTTTGATTCTTCTGGGCTCTTACACTTCTATTAATATCTTGGGAATATTCTTTAATTTCGGTTTTGGAATTTTGAATAAAATCATTGGTTAATTGGCATTGTTCAAAAAAGAGGGGATTTACAATAAGCTCTGGGAAATCCAGGCCGGCGGTTTTGGAAGTTAAATTTGCCTAAATTTAGACAAAAAAACAAAGAGTATAAGCTGTGAAACACTTAATCTTGACTTATTCCGATTAATTGTTTAAAATATTGTTGTATTTAATATTTAATAAAAGACTAAATTCCCTGACACATTAGAAAATAATTTAAAAGTATTTTCCTAGGGAATCCCGAATCAAGGGATTTTTTTAACCGCAAAATATGCCAACGATCAATCAATTGTTGAAAAAAGGTAGAACCAGTAAGAATGCTAAGTCCAAGACCCCTGACTTACAAATTACTTTAGATAGTTTGCACCGCAAAAGCAAAACTATGGATAAAGGTAATCAGTTTAAGCGTGGCGTTTGTACTCAAGTTAGAACTACCACTCCTAAAAAACCAAACTCCGCTTTGCGTAAAATCGCTCGTGTCCGTTTATCTAACGGCCAAGAAGTTACTGCTTATATTCCAGGAGAAGGTCACAATTTGCAGGAGCACTCCATCGTATTGATCAGAGGTGGCAGAGTTAAAGATTTGCCAGGTGTCAGATATCATATCGTTCGCGGTGTTTACGATTCAGCCGGTGTAGCCAAGCGTAAGAAGAGCCGAAGCTTATACGGTGTTAAGAAAGAAAAGAAAGCTAAATAAATTATAGATTAAGGTAATATAAAATTATGCGAGGTAAACCAGCTACAAAAAGAGTAATTCAACCAGACGGCAAATTCGGTCGCGAGGATGTATCCAAACTCATCAACTATATCATGGAAAGAGGCAAGAAGAATGCCGCTCGTGAGATTGTTTATGATTGCTTTGATATTATTTCTGCCAAAACCAAATTAGATCCTTTGGATGTTTTCACTCAAGCTATCAGAAATGTTTCTCCAACCGTAGAAATCCGTGGCCGACGTGTCGGTGGCGCTAACTACCAGGTTCCAGTCGCTGTTCGCGCTGAAAGAAGTTATACTCTTGGTTGCAGATGGTTGCTCGCCGCTGCTCGCGCTAAAAAAGGCAAGAGAATGGCTGAAAAGTTAGCTGAAGAATTGACAGCAGCTTATAACAATGAAGGTACTACTTTCAAGAAGAAACAAGATACTTATAAGATGGCCGAAGCTAACCGTGCTTTTGCTCACTTTAGCAGTTAATCGCAAAATTAATTTAATCTCTTAAATAACTCTTTAATGTTTAATTTTGTAATCCGAAATTAAACATTAAATTTTTTAAAAAATAAATTCTATGGCCAGAGGACACGATTTAGACAAAATTAGAAACATAGGTATTATTGCCCACATTGATGCTGGCAAAACTACTGTTTCTGAACGCGTTTTATTCTACACCGGTAAAAAACATAAGATCGGCGAAGTTCATGAAGGACAAGCCACTATGGACTGGATGGAACAAGAACAAGAAAGAGGCATTACTATCACTTCTGCTGCTACTACTTGTTTTTGGCCAAACGTAGATTGGTTGGGCGGTGGAGAAATCCAGATCAACTTAATTGATACTCCCGGCCACGTAGACTTTACTGTTGAGGTTGAGCGCTCTTTGCGCGTCCTTGATGGCGGTGTTATCGTTTTTGACGGTGTAGCCGGCGTAGAGCCTCAATCAGAGACTGTCTGGAGACAATCAGAGAAGTATCACGTACCAAAAATCGGTTTCATCAACAAGATGGATCGTATGGGTGCTGATTTTTATCACGATATGGATACTATTCATGATCGTTTGACTTCTCATGCTTATCCTATTTACCTTCCAGTCGGCGCTGCTGAAACTTTCACTGGTATTATTGATTTGTTCACCATGAAAGCTGTTATCTATAAAGATGACATGGGCACTAAGTGGGAAGAAACAGATATTCCAGCTGATGAAGTTGAAAGAGCTAAAAAATATCGCGCTGAATTAGTTGAAGCGATTGTTGAACAAGATGAAGCTTTGATGGAAAAATATTTGGCCGGAGAAGAAATCGGTATCCCTGATTTAAAGAGAGTCCTAAGAAAGGCTGTTATTGCTAACAAGATTGTGCCAATCTTATGTGGTTCTGCTTTGAAGAATAAAGGCGTTCAATTCTTATTGGATTGCGTTGCTCAGTATTTGCCATCTCCAGTTGATATCGGTTCTCCAATTGCTCATGATGTTAATGATGAAGAAAAAGTAATTCCACTCACTATCTCCGATGATTCACCACTTGTTGGTTTGGCATTTAAGATTGCCACCGATCCTTTCGTTGGTAAATTGGTTTTTTATCGCGTTTACACTGGCGTTTTAAGAACTGGTTCTTATATCGTTAATAATACTACTGGCGACAAAGAAAGAGTTGGACGTATTTTACGTATGCACGCTAACTCTCGTGAAGAAGTTGCTGAAGTTTATGCTGGTGAAATTGCCGCTATCGTCGGTGTCAAAAATGTTACTACTGGTGATACTTTGTCCGATGCTGAATTCCCAGTCTTCTTGGAAAAGATTGTTTTCCCTGAACCAGTTATCGATATTGCTGTTGAACCAAAAACCAAGAACGATCAAGAAAAAATGGGCTTGGCTTTATCAAAACTTGCTGAAGAAGATCCAACTTTCCGTGTTCATACCGATGAAGAAACTGGCCAGACTATTATTTCTGGTATGGGAGAATTGCACTTGGATATCATTGTTGATCGTATGAAACGTGAGTTCAAAGTTGAAGCCAATATCGGTGCTCCTCAGGTTGCTTATCGCGAAACTATCAAGGGCAAAGCTGAAGCTGAAGGCAAATATGTCAAACAGTCCGGCGGTCGTGGTCAATATGGCCATTGCTGGATTCGCATTGAACCATCAGAACCAGGCAAAAATTTTGAATTCGTCGATGAAATCAAGGGCGGCGCTATTCCAAGAGAATTTATCAAACCTATTGAAAAAGGTATTTTTGAAGCTATGGCTCGCGGTGTAGTTGCTGGTTACCCTTTGATCGATGTTAAGGCTACTGTTTTTGACGGATCTTATCATGATGTCGACTCTTCCGAAGCTGCTTTCAAAATCGCCGGTTCTATGGCGCTTCAAGCTGCTTCCAAAAAAGCTGGCGCTTGTATTCTTGAGCCAGTTATGAAAGTTGAAGTTGTTGTACCTGAACAATTTATGGGCGATGTCATTGGTGACTTAAATTCTCGCCGTGCGATTATCGGTTCTATGGCTGATCGTGGCGAAGGTTCTTCTGCTGTTAAAGTTGTTTCCGCTGAAGTTCCATTGTCTGAAATGTTTGGCTATACCACTTCCTTGCGTTCTATGACTCAGGGTCGCGCTAGTTCCGCCATGGAATTCTTGAAATACTCTGAAGTTCCAAAAAATGTAGAAATGAAG
>CAIVNC010000030.1 GCA_903907165.1 Candidatus Buchananbacteria bacterium | reverse complement strand
ATGTCCGAGTATGGCGAGAAATTTAATATTTCCAAAATGATCGGCGCTCCGGCCGGCTACGTCGGTTACAAAGAGTCCGGCCAACTCACCGAGAAAGTCAAACACCGACCGCATTCTTTAATTTTGCTCGATGAAGTGGACAAGGCTCATCGCGATGTTTTTGATTTACTGCTCCAAATTCTCGAGGACGGTTATTTGACCGATGCTTCTGGCATTAAAATTAATTTTCAAAATACGGTTATTATCATGACGGCCAATATTGGATCGAATTTATTCAAAGAAAAAATGAGTATTGGCTTTGGAGAAAAATTAGCCAAGCAAGAAACCACTGGACTCAAAGAAAAGATTGTCACTGAGGTCAAAAATTATTTCAAACCAGAATTTATCAATCGTGTCGATAAAATTGTCTATTTTAATCCCCTAACCTCTGAGGCTCTAAAAAAAATTGTCACTCTCGAGCTCAAAAAATTACAAAAAAGACTGGAAACCAAAAAAATAAAATTAACTTTTTCCGATAGGCTAGTAAGCTTTATTGCTCAGAAAAGCTGGCAACCAATCGAAGGCGCTCGAGCCGTTAAAAAAGTCATTCAAGAACGAGTGGAAAACCGCCTAGCTGATGAGCTTCTGAAGGGGAAAATATCTGCTGGAAATAATGTGCAAATTGAAGAAAAAAATGGTATAATAATAACTGAAATAAATTAAGGAACAAGTCAGTTATTTAATCCACTATGCCGGTTGACTCAAACAGCAAAATCTCCACCGACAATCAACTCCAGCAACCAGGAGAAAATCTGGAAATCAAATTACGCGAAGCCAAAAAAATGGCCAAAAATCCTAATTTATTGTCCAGTTCTTTTGGTTCACAAAATCAAGGTTCAAATCCTCAGCCAACTGGTCATAAATTACCAGCAAGTAACCAAGAAAGATCTTCTTATGATACTGCTAAAGAATTACAGGAAAGAAAAAGAGCTGCCAGACAAGAACAGGAAAACGACAGCGGTCCAAGACAACTAGAAAATCTAGAATCCAATCTTGAAAGTCCGGAAGAAAATGAAAACCTTGGCGGTCAAGACCAGCAAGAAAATGATGATTCGGGCGAAATGGGCGAAGAAAATAATCAACAAAATACCGACGACATTGGGGGTGAAATAGGATTTAATAACGAAAGAAAAACCACCGACGAAAAGAAAAAAGAAGCTGAGGAGGACAAGGCCAAGGGTAAGGATGATGATAAAGACAAAAAACCCGAGGAAGAAAAAAACAAGGAAAAAAAAGATAAAGATAAACCTGACGAAAAGAAAAAAGAGGTTGGTGAAAATAAAGATGGCGATAAAGATAGTAAGGGTGGAGGTGTTTACGCCGGAGGAGAAGAAAAACCAGCCGAGAAACCCAAAAATCCAGAGAGTAATGGCGAGACTGAAGATTCAGTTAAAAAAAATAACCAGCAAAACAAGGAACAGAAGGATGATTCAAAAGACGAAAATAAAAATCAGCCCGAACAGAACAAGCCAAAAGAAAATAAAGACTCTAGCAAGGGTACCGCTGGCAAGCTAGCCGAGGCCAAAAATAGTGAGAAAAAGAAAGATGACAATAAAGATAGTCAGAGCAAGGATAAAAAAGAAAGTCCGGCCGAAGAAATAGCAGAACAACAAATCAAGGAGGGCTCTTCACAATTACTTGGACAACTTTGGGCTTGGGTTATTCCCTCTTTTGGCGCTTCGATTATTTTATTAGATATCTATTTTATCGCCAGTATCATGTTTCCCCAATACGTATCAGAAATGGGAACGGATGATATTTTTGGCTCTTGGTTTGGCGGTGGTAGAATAGAGAAAATGCAAAAGATTGCTTCCAAGGCAACGAAAAGCAACATCAATATTACTGGCGGATTAGCCAAATGGGTAGAAATTATTATTCTAGTTATTTGCAATATGATCATTGCTGTTATCTTGGCTCTAATATTCTTTATCTTGTACTGGATGGTTTTAATTTTAACCAATTCAACTTGGCAGAATGTCAAACTAGCCTGGGACAACCTAGGTCTAGGCGATCTCTGGACTATACTTAGATCTCTTTGGTAAATAATAAATTTAATTTATGAAATTAGACTGGAAAAAAATTGGTATCGTTGTGCTTTTTTTGGCGGCTCTAGCTTTGTTTGCCTTTTTTATTTATTGGTTTTTCTTGAAACCAATTTTTAGCGACAATTCTACACAGACAACAACTTCCACTTCCACTACAACTACTGGACAATTACCACAATCCAGCACCACAGGACAAAAATTTAATAATTTAACAAACAGAGGACAATTACCCGATAATCAAAATCAGAATCAAGCAGGCTCAACTTCCATTGCCACAATAGCAAATAACAATATTTCATCTCAAACAAAATTACTAACTTCAGATAATACGTTTTATCCAACCACCGCTAAAAATGGAAATGTTATCTACTACAATAAAACTGATGGTAAGTTTTACCAAGTGGACAGTAGTGGCAAAGTTAGTCAATACGGCAGTAAAGTTTTTAATGATGTTTCCAACGTTACTTGGTCTAATAGTCTAAATAAGGCGGTATTAGAGTACCCTGATGGCAGTAAAATAATTTATGACTTTGACGAAAATAAACAGTATTCAATACCAAGTCACTGGCAAGATTTTTCATTTTCTCCCAACGACCAGCAAATTGCTTTCAAAAGCATCGCTCTCGACCCCGAGAATAGATTCCTAGTTGTCGCCAACAGTAACGGCAGTAACCCTCAGTCAATAGAAAATATTGGGGGCGTAGAAGATAAATTCGCAGTTGGCTGGTCGCCGAATAACCAAATGGTAGCCACCTTTCAGGATGGCAAAGATCTAGACCGCAATGAAATCTATTTCATTGGGCTTAACAACGAAAACTTTAAATCAATGATTGTAGAAGGTCACGATTTTCAAGGCCAATGGTCTCCATCTGGCGATAGAATGCTCTATAGTGTTTACAATAGCCAAAACGATTACAAGCCTCAGCTTTGGATTTCATATGCCTACGGTCAAAATATTGGCGATGGAAGACAGAGCATAGGACTACAAACTTGGTCCAGTAAATGTTTATTTTCTGATGCTGTCACGGTCTACTGTGGAGTGCCTACGGATCTTCCAACTGGCGCTGCCCTATCTCCAGATATTGCCGACACCATACCAGATCAAATTTATAAAATTAATTTAACCACCGGCAACAAAGAACTGGTCGCTATCCCAGACAGCAGTCAAACAGTCAAACAAATCCTATCAGTCAGCAATGGTTACTTAAATTTCGTTACCCCATATAATTCAACTTATCAAATTAAAGTTAAATAACAATACTATGGTAAAAAAAATTAGACACAACTATCTAAAATTAATTCTAATCATTTTAGTTGTCATTTTAATTTTAATTTTAGCTGATTACATTTGTTTATTTTTTTCTAACCAAGAATCTCAACTGCAAACCGACCAGGCACAACCGTCCACTCAAAACCTGGTTAACAATAATCTAGTAACTGTGCCGGAAAAACAGACAATTACTTCTCCAATTATTTCAACTTCTTCTCCGGTCATTGGCAATCCTCAGGCTCCAGTTACCATCTTTGAATATTCCAGCTTCGCTTGTCCCTACAGCCTAAAAACTCAGCCAATAATTTCTGATCTTCTTGAAAAATATAAAAATAAAATAAAATTAGTCTGGAAGGATTTGCCGACAGAAGATGTTTATAATCAAGCAATGTCAGCTCATCTGGCAGCCCGCTGCGCCCAAGAACAAGGTAAATTTTGGCCTTACGCTGATTTACTCTGGCAGAGTCAAAAAGATTTTTCTACTTCAACCCTAAAGTCACTAGCAAAAAAAATAAAAATAGATCAGAATAAATTTAATTCCTGCTTTGATACTCAAAAATACCAACAACTGATCAATAACGACGAAAGTGAAGCGGCGGGACTATTAATTCCAGGTACGCCTCATTTCTACATCAATAATCAAGAAATTTCTGGGTCCGATAGTTTAGAAAATTTTGAAAGAATAATTCAAATAGAATTAAACCGAAAAAAATAATTTTTTAGATGAAAAAAAGATCAACTCTTACCATAATCGGGCTAGCCCTACTTACTAGTTTAATCTTAGTTAAGCCGGTATTTGCTGCGTCCTGGATACTTCTTGCTAGATTACCAGGACTTTCCAGTGTCGAAATTGGCCCTGGAAGT
>CAIVNC010000029.1 GCA_903907165.1 Candidatus Buchananbacteria bacterium | reverse complement strand
TCTTCTCCGGCCAAGGACGCCGAAACTCAGACTCTAGTCTTTGGTACCGAGCTCACCAAAAAAACTCTTGGCAAAAATGAAAATGTGGTTTCTAATGCTTCTTGCACCACTAATTGTATTGCGCCGGTTATTCAAGTCTTACAATCCAAATTTGGCATCGATAAAGCTCTCATGACCACTGTTCATGCTTATACAGGTACGCAAAAACTAGTAGATAGTCCGGATAGTAAGGATTTGCGCCGTGGTCGCGCCGGAGCGGTCAATATGGCACCATCAACCACCGGAGCTGCCAAGGCCACGGCTTTGGTTATCCCAGAGCTTAAGGGCAAGTTTGATGGTATTGCTATCCGTGTGCCGATTATTTGTGGCTCGCTTTCCGACATTACGGCTGTTCTAAATAAGGACGTGACTATCGAAGAGGTAAATAAGGCCTTTGTGGCAGCCTCAACTCATCCAATGTATAAAGGAATTTTGGGAGTTACGGGCGAGGATGATGAGCTAGTTTCTAGTGATATTCTGGGTACTGAGTATTCCACCATCGTCGATTTGAAATATACCAAGGTTATTGGTAATATGGTGAAAGTCCTAGCTTGGTATGATAATGAGTGGGGATATTCCAATCGTCTCGTAGAAATGGCCATAAAAGCTTAATTTAAATCAATTTTAAAAGCCGGCCTAATTGGCCGGTTTTTACTACTTGCGGAAAAGGCCAATATTTGCTAAATTATAGTAGTTTTAAACTAAATCTTAAAGTTATTCACATGAGCACCAATTCTTGGAAAAAAATCTTTACTCCTGGACCTTATGGTCGGTTGAGATGGGCGATTATCGGTATTGCCGTTCTCTTTATTTTTGCTTTGTTTATTGATGTTACTGGCATAAACAATCCAGTTTCTCGCGGATTCACTAATGTCGCAAAAGCAATTCCGATTGTTCGCGATATTCCAGTTTGGCCTCAAATTCAATTAAATCCAATTGATAACAGTAAGAGCTTGGTTTTTAAATCAGCAAAGGATTTAGATTTTACCAAGTATGGTTTTCCATTTACTGAAGGTTTGGATCTTAAGGGTGGCGCTCATTTAACTTATGATGCAGACGTTACTAATATCCCTCAGGCAGACAGAGCTTCGGCGTTGAATGGTGTTAGAGATGTTATTGAAAGAAGAGTAAACACTCTTGGTGTTTCTGAACCTCTCGTCCAAACTAATCAACAGGGTAATACCTGGAGAGTCTTGGTTGACCTTGCCGGTATTACAGACGTTAATACTGCCATTAAGATGATTGGAGAAACTCCAACCTTGGAGTTTAAGGAGCAAAATACTAATGTTGCTACGATGACTCCGGAGCTTACTGCTAAAATGAATGCCGATAATGCAGCTATTAAACTGCAGGCCGAGGATGTTTTAAAGAAAGCTTTAGCTGGTGAAGATTTTGGCGCTTTAGCCAAACAATATTCTCAGGATCCAGGAAGTAAGGATAATGGGGGATTATATCAAGGAGTTAAGAAGGGTCAGTTTGTTGCTCAACTTGATGAAGTTATTTTTAACAAATTAAAACCAGGTGAAATTGATACTGAACTTGTTCAATCTGATTTTGGTTACCATATTGTTAAATTAGAAAAGATTAATGGCACTGGAACTGCTGAGACTGTGGACATGAGACACATCTTGTTGTTAACTAAGAAGCCGGCTGATTATGGTATTGTTAGTAATGAATGGTCTGACACTCAATTGACTGGCAAGCAATTAACTAAAGCTTCCGTTGAATTAAACCCAAGTACTGGCGTGCCAGAAATTTCTTTGGAATTCAACTCGGACGGCGCTAATTTATTTGCTGATATCACCAAGCGTAATGTTGGTAAGCCAGTAGCAATTTTCTTAGATGGCCAAATTATTAGCAGTCCAAGAGTTGATGAAGCAATTTTGTCTGGCAAGGCGGTTATTAATGGTAATTTTACATTAACTGATGCTAAGCTTTTGGCTCAAAGACTTAATGCTGGTGCATTGCCAGTGCCGATTAAATTGATTTCTCAAACTACGGTCGGTGCTAGTCTTGGCAGTGAATCAGTCAATAAGAGTTTAGCCGCCGGTATTTTTGGCTTAATTCTTGTTATTATTTTCATGTTAGCTTATTATAGATTGCCAGGTTTGTTAGCTATTATGGCTTTGGGCGTATATGTTGCTCTAAACTTAATGTTCTTCAAGCTGATTCCGGTCACTTTAACACTTGCTGGTATTGCTGGTTTCATTCTTTCCATAGGTATGGCGGTCGACGCTAACGTTTTAATCTTTGAACGTCTAAAAGAAGAGTTGCGAGCTGGTCGTGAAAGCAGTTCAGCGGTTGACGAAGGTTTCCGCCGTGCTTGGAGCTCCGTTCGCGATTCTAATATTTCATCATTGATTACTTGCGTTATTTTATATTGGTTCGGCAGCAGCTTGGTTAAGGGTTTTGCCTTTACGCTGGCTCTTGGTATTTTACTTTCTATGTTCTCCGCCGTTACAATTACTAGACAGTTGCTTAAATTATTCAGTCACTGGAAGGTCGCTAAATCAGAGTGGTTGTATGGTGTTGGTAAAAAGAAAGCTGTCGTTAAAGCTGAAAATAAATAATTAAGAAACAAATATTATGAAATTGCCAATTATTCAAAAAAGAAAATATTATTATTTATTTTCAGGCACCTTGTTGCTTATCAGTGTTATCAGTCTTATTGCTTGGGGTCTTAAGCCCGGCCTAGATTTTACTGGTGGCAGTATGTTGCAGGTTAAATTTAATACGGCTATAGTTGCCGTGCCTACGGCTCCCGAGGCCAGCAAGAGTTTAGCATCTTTGGATTTAGGAGAGATTCAAGCTCAACCAGTTGGCGTTGATGGTATGATCATGCGTTTTAAGACCGTAGATGAGCCAACTCATCAAAAAGTTTTAGCTCAACTTGAAACAACATACAAAAATGCTGTCAGTGAGCAGACCTTTGAATCTGTTGGCCCAGTCATCGGACAGGAAACAAAAGACAAGGCTTGGCAGGCAATTTTCTTGGCCTCTCTTGCTATCGTAGCTTATATTGCTTTTGCTTTCCGCAAGGTTTCTCGACCGGTCACTTCTTGGAAATATGGTGTAGCCGCTATTGTGGCTCTGATTCATGACTTGGTTATTGTGACTGGTTTATTTTCTATCCTCGGCCATTTTGCCGGTATAGAAGTAGACAGTTTATTTATTACCGCACTATTGACCATTTTGGGCTTCTCAGTTCACGATACGATTGTGGTTTTTGACAGAACTAGAGAAAACTTATCTAAGAGGTATACGGGTGATTTTGAGGTGGTAGTTAATGACAGCGTTAATCAGACTATGGCTCGTTCTATTAATACTTCGGTTACGACTTTATTGGTTTTGACGGCTATGTATTTATTTGGCGGTTCTAGTACTACCAATTTTGCCTTGGCCCTCATTGCCGGTATTATCTTCGGTACATATTCCTCGATTTTCATTGCCAGTACCCTCATTGTTGACTGGTACAAGCTAGGATTAAAAAAATAAGCCTTATTTATTGAGATATATTCAAAAAACCGGTTTTTGGCCGGTTTTTTGATTTATCCACAGTCATTTCATGGTTTAAAGGTAAATTGTTTGACAAAAGCATATAATTTTGCTATAATTAGGTCAAAGATTGAAAAAGAAGTAAAAAAAGGCTAAATTTAGGCAAAATTAGCATAACTTTTTTGAGATTTAAATATATTTCCTATGTCTATTTTAGATCAAGTCAGAAAAAATCAATTTCAAGAGAGTGTTTCCAAGTTTAATCCTGTGGAAACGCTTAATGTTCTGTTTTCCAAGTTGAATGACAAGGAAAAAGATATCATTAAACGCCGTTTTGGTTTAAATGCCGAAGGACGCCAAACCCTAGAGGAAATTGGTCAAAAATACAATATTACTAGAGAAAGAGTTCGCCAAATCGAAAATTTGAGCGTTAAAAAGCTTAAGGAATTGCAAGAGTTAAAAGATGAAATAAAAGATGCTGAAGGTGTTATTACCAATCTTTTGGAACGCTATGGTGGTGTCATGGAAGAAAATTTCTTTTTGGAAAATGTTTTGCATTATCTAGAAACTCACGAGGGTAGTGATGCAGCTTTATTGTTTTTGGCAGAGTATATTTTCTCTGAAAATGTTACTAAGATTAAACAAGATAAAGAGTTTAATCATTTGTGGCACACCGGTTCTTCTGATATTGAATTTTTGAAGAAAGTTATCAAAGAAATGATTGGCGTGATTGAAACACACAACGAGCCAGTTAGTCTTTCTGAATTACTAAATGATTTTAAAACTTCACCTTTTTATACTGAAAACAAAGATAAGATTGTTGCTAGTTCGTTCCTAGAAGCTAGCGAAGATGATGTTGATAATATTTTAGAAAGCTACTTGCGCGCTAGTCGCAAAGTCAAAAAAGATTTGTTTGACAAGTGGGGCTTGGTATCTTGGGGCACAGTCCAGCCAAAGAAAATTAATGACAAAATATATTTAGTTTTGAAGAAAAATGGCAAGCCGATGCATTTTACGGAGATCGCTAGAGTTATTAATGAAACTGGTTTTGATGAAAAGGTTGCCTATCCAGCCACTGTTCATAACGAACTTATCATGGATAAGAAGTATGTTCTTGTTGGTCGTGGTATTTATGCTCTAAAGGAGTGGGGTTATAAACCAGGTACAGTTACTCAGGTCGTTGAAGATTTATTGGTTGAATACGGACCAATGACCAAAGAAGGAATTATTGAAAAGGTTTTGGAAAAAAGAAAAGTCAAGAAATCAACTATCTATTTATCTTTAATGAATAACAAGAAAATTGTTAAAGGTAAAAATAATAAATACGAATTATCTAAGACAGAAGTTGCAAAAGAAGAAGCTGGCGCTTAATTTGTTTTAATTTTTCTTTCCCGTTTTGGTTAATGGAGATCGATCGGGAATTTGCTATAAAATCTCAAGGTGACAAATTTAAATTTTTTAGGTCTTCAAGTCAGTATTGACTTTGAATCTATTTTTACGAGCTTTAATAGGTTTGCGAATCAAGATCCGCTGACTATGGCTTTTCAGTTGTTTATTCATGGCGGTTGGATTATTTTTGCGGGCCTTATGCTTTACGGCGTGTACGAGGTTTTTTTGGATTATCGTCAAGGGCAATTCGCTGGCAAATGGAAACACGTGCTTTTGGCTATTGATATCCCCAGAAATAACGAACAAACGCCAAAGGCGGTAGAAAATATTTTTTCGGCTCTTGGTGGCGCTCAAACTAACGGAAGTTGGCTGGATAATGTTTGGGGCGGAAAAGTACAGGAGAGTTTTTCTTTTGAGATTGTTAGTCTTGAAGGCTATGTCCAGTTTTTGGTTAGGACCCCCTCTCAGTTTCGAGACATGATTGAGGCGACTATTTATTCTCAATATCCAGAAGCAGAAATCACCGAAGTAGAGGATTACACAAACGAGTATAAAAATTTAAAATTTCCAAATAAAGAATTCAATCTTTGGGGTTCGGAATTTGTTCTGACTAAACCCTACCCTTATCCAATTAGAACTTATCCTGAATTTGAGCATCAAGCCACGCAAACTTTTATTGACCCGATGGCCAGTCTTTTGGAAAACTTAAGTCGCTTGGGTGAAGGGGAGCAGTGTTGGTTGCAATTAGTAATTACACCGCTTAAACAGCCAGCTTGGGGTGAAAAGGCTAAGGAGGTAGTGTCAAAAATTTTGGGTAGGCCATATGAAGCTCCTGTAACTTTTGCTGATAAATTACTCAGTGTTCCTTATGATGCGTTAACCGCTGTTGGCAATCTTGTTTCTAGCGGTACGGTTGAAGTTAAAAAAGAAGAAGAAAAATTTAAAGTGATGAATTTGTCGCCCGGAGATAGATCAGTTCTTGAAAGAATCCAACAAAAGATCGGTAAGACCGCTTTCCGAGTAAAATATCGAATGGTTTATTTGGCCAAGATTGAAAATTTTAAAAAATCAAAAGTAGTTACAGGAGTTACTGCTGCGATTCAACAATTTAATACTTCTGATGCTAATGGGTTAAAGCCGGGTGGCAAAGGTAATACTAAAACCTCAGCTGATTATTTTTTTGTTAATAGTCGGGTAGCCAAAAAGCAACGCAGAATTCTTTACCATTATTGTGGTAGGGAAAATTGGTATGGCGAACCACCAATGGAATTATTGTTAAATGCCGAAGAGCTCGCTACTTTGTGGCATTTCCCTGTAATGACCGTCAAGGCTACTTCTGTTGAAACTTCAGCTAGCAAGAAGGCTGTGGCTCCAAGTCGTTTGCCATTTGCTTCGCGTGGTGGCTGGGTTAAGCAAGCTGTTAAGCCAGTTAGAGGGTCATTTGAATCTAAATTGCCTTTTGGTGATATTGGTGTTGGTAGAAAATCAGAACCGCCAATGAATTTGCCAGGCTCTGGCTTGAGTCAGATGCCCGGCAACTTGCCATTTGCTGAACCGACAGCTAGAATTAAACCTAGAGAAGATCAGAAAATTGCCGAGCCAGAAAATGATCTATCTTTCGATAGGTCTCGAGCACAAACTAGAGAAGAAAAGCCGGTCAAAAAACAGGCGGAACCCCCGGCCAATTTGCCGATGATTTAAACTAAATTTAGATCTATGCATACAATGGACGAACAACAAGCTCCAGGTGGTGAGATTACCATTTTTGGTGAAACCAACTTCCGCAATACGCGGAGGAGTTTTG
Source organism: Candidatus Buchananbacteria bacterium (assembly GCA_903907165.1). GTDB lineage: Bacteria > Patescibacteriota > Patescibacteriia > 2-01-FULL-39-33 > 2-01-FULL-39-33 > CAIVNC01. Next base: position 14,574 of record CAIVNC010000029.1, on the reverse strand, counting down.
GCATTAAGCGCGATGATCGTCGTCGTCACATGTATGTGATTGGTAAGACTGGCATGGGCAAAACAACTCTGTTAGAGAACATGATTATTTCCGACATAGTTAATGGTGAGGGTTGTTGCTATGTTGATCCTCACGGTGATACTGCCGAAAAGTTATTGGATTTTATTCCGCCAAATCGAGTTAATGATGTTATTTATTTTAATCCGGCTGACATTGATTTTCCGATTGCTTTTAATGTTTTGGAATCAGTAGATGAAAAAAGCAAGCATTTGATCGCTTCAGGTCTTGTTGGTGTTTTCAAAAAACAATTTGCTGAGAGCTGGGGACCTCGTTTGGAATATATTTTACGTAATGCTATTTTGGCCCTGCTTGATTATCCTGGCAGCACCCTTTTGGGTATTATGAGAATCTTGGTTGATAAGGAATATCGCAAAAAAGTTGTTGAAAAAATCAAGGATCCAGTGGTCAGATCTTTTTGGGTTAATGAGTATACACAATGGAATGATCGTACCCTGCAGGAAGTTATTTCTCCAATTCAAAATAAAGTCGGTCAGTTTTTGTCTAATGTGCTGATTAGAAATATTGTCGGTCAGGTCAAATCAACTTTTGATCTTCGTGAAGTCATGGATAAGAAGAAAATTTTGATTCTTAATTTGTCCAAGGGTCGTATTGGTGAAGACACGATGCAACTCATCGGCTCTATGATGGTGACCAAGCTTTACATGGCTGCCATGAGTCGCGTGGATATTCCAGAAAAAGAACGCCAAGATTTTTATCTCTATGTCGACGAATTTCAGAACTTTGCCACAGACAGCTTTGCCGATATCTTGTCGGAAGCTAGAAAATATCGCTTGGATTTAATTATGGCTCATCAGTATATTGAACAGGTGCCGGAAACAGTTTCAGCGGCTATTTTTGGTAACGTTGGTACTATGATTGTTTTGCGCGTTGGCGCCGCCGATGCTGATTTCTTGGTCAAAGAGTTTACCCCGGTTTTTACAGAAGAAGATTTGGTCAATTTACCAGCTTTTAATATGTATCTAAAGCTGATGATTGACGGCATCACCTCCGATCCTTTTTCGGCTGCAACTTTGCCCCCGTTATTTGAGGATTATCGTACGGATAATTTGGAAAAGGTAGTTATGGTTTCTCGCGAACGCTATGCTAATAGCCGAGAAGTTGTTGAGGATAAGATTAACCGTTGGAGTGGCAGTGATTTGAGTGAAAAAATGATGGAGGCGGTTGGTGGCCGTGATGAACGCAGTGCGCGAGATAATCGTGGTTCTAGTGGCGCTTTTTCTCGTTCTACGGATGGTTCTAGGCCAAGGCCAGTGGAAGTTAAGCCTCGTTCAGAATCTGTATTTGCTCATCATGCTCAAGCTCAAAATCCGTCTCAGTCTCAATCGGGACCATTTCCCAAGAAAACCGTGTCTCCGAAGGCTGATCAGCCACTTGCTACTAGTCCATCTTTTACTAATAATAAAAAAGATAACAGTGAAGGAGTTAGGGTTTCTCCCGCTTTTCCTAAAAAAACAGATAAGCCAGTTTATCTGGCCACCTGTTCAATCTGTGGCAAAGAATCTCAGTTTAATTTTAAGCCAGATGGCAGTCGTCCGGTAATCTGTAAGGATTGCTTGACAAAAATGCAACGCGGTGAAAAAATAGATGGCTTAGAGGAAGTGCCAAGCGAATTTAAAAAAACATTGAATCCGCCAGCCGGCGGAGAAATCCGTTTGCCAAAAATTCTAGATAAAAAACCGGAAAAAATATTGCCCAAAGAGAGGCCAATGGATAGTCAGGTTGTAATTCCTGTCAAAAAAAATGAAAACAATAATACAACTTCTTTGCCAATGGCAACTCCTGAAGTTAAGCCGATAAGCCTTGAATCCCTTAAAAATCAGAGCAGAAGAGAAGAAAGACCGATAAATAAGCCTAATTTTGATCAGCGAAATTATCAAAATCCAGATCAACGCAATGCTTTAAGTAAAAATGATTTAAATTTAAACAATAATTCGATAAAACCCGGTAAAATTATTAAATTTGACTAGGTTATTAACCACTTATCCACAAACACCATCTTGACGATGGTGTTTTTTGGGACTAAAGTTTCGTTTAAGGCTAAATAAACTTAAGAAAGGGGGTGAAATTATGCATTTTAATCCTTTTTTACGATTAGTTAGAGATAAAACTGCCAAGGAGTGTCAGAAGGAAAGAGAGTTTATCTGCCCTCATTGCGGTTTTAAATCAAATGAAAGCGGTTACTGCCCGATTTGCCTTGACGATTTCAATCCTAGATTTATGATTGAGATCAGTTTTGGAGGCTAGATTAGTCAGTGATTTAATTTAATAAGCAGATATCTTCAGCTTTGCTGGAGTGGGTTTTAGAGGCGCCAAATTGGGCGTTTTTTGTTTGCTTGAGTTAGTTAATTGTAGTACAATTGAGATATATGGCAGAAATAAAGAAGGCCTTGGTTATTTTTAATCCCAACGCCGGGGTTAATGTTAAGCAGGACGTGGAAAAGTTAGTTCGAGAAAAGTTGTCTTTGCTCTCACTGGAGGCAGAGGTTTTTTATTTGAATAAAAAATTTGAAGAAAATATTTCCGGTTATGATTTTTCTGATGTTATTTTAATAGTGGCAGTCGGCGGTGATGGTACCGTCAAAGTGGCTGCTAGAACAATAATCGCCAATAAGTTAAGGGCGACTCTAGCTATTATTCCTTTTGGCTCAGCAAATATTTTGGCCAATGCTTTAAATATTCCTACAAGTATTTCTCAGTCGTTAAAATTACTTGGCCAATATCAAACTGAAAAATTTAAAATTGATGCTGGGCTGGTCAATCACGAACATTATTTTTTTGTGGGAATTTCCGCTGGTTATATTTCAAATATCGTTAGCAGTACTTCTCGTGATCTGAAAAATAAGTATGGTAATTTTGGTTATCTATTGAGATTTGCATTTAATAAGATAAAAATCAAAAAACTAAAATTCGAAGTTGTTACTCGCAATAAGATTTTCTGGGTCAAGGGCAATAGCTTGGTGATTTTTAATGTGCTTAGTTACCTCTGGTTGCGTCCAAAGAAAAATGTTAATTTTAGCGATGGCCTACTTAATTTATATGTTTTTACCAATAAAACATTCTTAACGTTAATTCAAGCTTTTCTTTATTTGGTTTGGTATCACCAGCCGCCACGCCATGTTTTTACTCTTGATAATAATTATTTTAAAATAATTCTCAAGCGCCCGATTAATTCTTGGCAAATAGATGGTGATTATCTGAAGCTGGGCAGGGAAATTGAGGTGGAGATTTTGCCACTTGCAGTAGAGATTGTTTCACCGCTTAAACGCCAATAGCATGCCACAAATTTCTTCCTGGGAAAATGAATATCAAGATTCTAAATTGGTGACCAAAAATTCTGAACCGCAGAATGATACTTTGCGTTTTTTTAAATATTTAAAAAAAGAAGCTAAATTAGAATTGGAAAATTTAAATATTTTAGATCTTGGTTGCGGTACTGGCAGAAATTCAAACTACCTGGCTAATCTAGGGAATAAAGCTGTTGGTTTGGAAATATCAGAAACAGCATTAAAGATCGCTAAAAGCCGCGCGAGAGAATTAGGAATTGAAAAAAATGTAAAGTATTTAAATCTCAGTATTGGCGCAAAATATCCACTTGAAGATAATTTTTTTGATATTGCGCTTGATGTTACTTCTTCAAATTCGTTGAATGAAAAAGAAAGGGAAATTTATCTTCAAGAAGTTTCTCGTGTTTTAAAAACCGGCGGATATTTTTTTGTCAGGGGATTGTGCAAGGACGGAGACAAGAATGCCAAGAATTTATTGAAGCTCAGTCCAGGTAGAGAATATGACACATATATTATGAAAGAAATGGGACTGACGGAGCGAGTTTTTACTGAGATTGATTTTAGGAAAATGTATAGTCAGTATTTCAAAATAAAAAAACTAGAAAAGAAATCCGGTTATGCTAAATTCCAGGGTCGGAATTATAAAAGGAATTATTGGATCGCTTATTTGCAAAAAGAAAATTAAATATGGTTGGTAAAATAAAGACAACAAAAAAGCCAAGAGTTCTAGTGGCGATGTCCGGTGGCGTGGATTCATCGGTGGCCGCCGCTTTGCTTAAAAAGCAGGGCTATGAAGTCATTGGCGCTTTTATGCAATTTTGGTTTCCGAGCGGTGAGACTTATGGTGAGAATCGTTGCTGTTCGTTAGAATCTTTCAACGAAGCGGCGGCCGTGGCCAAATCTCTCGATATTCCAATTTATAAATTAAATTTTGGCAAAGAATTCAAGAAGCAGATAGTTGATGAATTTTTAGCTGCTTATCGCGCTGGTCAAACGCCGAATCCTTGTGTCGCCTGTAATAAATTTATCAAGTTTGATTTGCTTTGGAAAAAGGCCAAGGTGCTTTTCGATGTAGATTATCTCGCTACTGGCCATTATGTTAGTATTGAAGCTGGCAGGGGAAAATATAAAATGATTAGGTCAAAAGATAAAAACAAAGACCAATCATATTTTTTGTATAATCTAGATCAGACACAATTGAAGCATTTGCTTTTTCCGCTTGGTGGCTATAAAAAAGAAAAAGTTCGTCAGCTGGCCAAGAAATTAAATTTTGGTGTTCATGATAAAAAAGATAGCCAAGAAGTTTGTTTTGTTGGTTCGAGTCATAATCAGTTTTTAAAAAAATATTTAAAATTAAAGTCAGGAAAGATTGTTGATGAAAAGGGCGCGACGCTTGGTGATCATCAAGGCTTGGCTTTGTATACGGCAGGGCAGAGGAGCGGCCTCGGACTTTCTGGCGGTCCTTGGTATGTTTGTGGTAAGGATCTTAAAACTAATAAATTAATTGTAACCAAATCAGAAAAAAGTTCAGCGGTCTATGGCAAAGAGTTGATTTGTGATTCAGTTAATTGGTTGTCTGGGAAAGTTAAATTGCCGTTAAAATGCCAAGCGCAAGTTCGTTATCATGGTGTGCCGGCAAATTGTCTAGTAGAAAAGTACAGCAAAGATAAACTTAAAGTAACTTTTGTTAAATCTCAGCGAGCGATTGTCCCCGGGCAGTCGGTGGTGTTCTATTCTGGTCAGGAGTTGCTCGGCGGTGGAATAATTATTTAAATTTAATTATGGAAAACAAAATTGATCAATTGAAATCTGGCAAATGGTCTAATAAATATTTTTGTAAATTAGCACTTCTAGATCATTTGCGCGAGTGTCTGGAAAAGGATAATTATCTCAAGGCCACTGATACGCCCAAGGATTCAGATGGTTATAAAAATTTAAATAAAGAATTAATGGATCTTAAAATAATTTTGGATTTATATTTTGATGACATGAATGAGCTTTATACTCAGAGAATTGATAAATTTATGAACAATCTGGAAAAATAAAATTTGACATTTTTGTAAAATTGTTGTATGTTCTATTCAAGTTCATTTGATACTGGCTGGCAGAAAGGAAATATATCATGCCGGAAAACACCAATGAAGATGATATCGAAGTTGGGGATTTGGTGAAAATTAGTCTGAGCGATGTTCCGCTTTCAGAAAGAAATGCCAGAGCCTTGGGCTCTTGGAGTGGCGTTATTTTCTTTGTTAAATCTATTTTGGACGGCAAAGCGAAGGTTGCAGCTCTCCTTAGTGGTAAATTTGCCGGAGTAGAATTGAATGATATTAATCTTTCCTGGTTGATCTTGGTCAGTCGCAAGGCCAAGGTGTGATGACAAATGCTTTATTTAAAGACAAGATAAGCTGCTTCGAAGTGAGGCAGTTTTTTATTTGTAAAATCAATGATTTTGTGCTATAAAGTAAAGGAAATAAATAATTTATTATATGACCGTCAAAGAATTAAAACAAAAGTATCTGGCCTTTTTTGAATCAAAAGGACATGTAATCATTCCTGGCGCTTCTCTTTTGCCAGACAATGATCCAACAGTTTTGTTTACAACCGCTGGTATGCATCCTTTAGTGCCATATTTGCTTGGAGAAAAACATCCAGCTGGTACCAAACTAACTGATGTTCAGAAATGTATTCGTACTGGCGATATCGACGAAGTTGGGGATAATTGGCATCTGACTTTCTTTGAAATGTTGGGCAATTGGTCACTTGGAGATTATTTCAAAGAGGGATCAGTAAAGCTTAGTTTTGAATTTTTGACTCAGGTTTTAAATATTCCTTTGGATAAGTTGGCCTTTACTTGTTTTACTGGCGAAGAAGAAAACGGTATTCCAAAAGACGAAGAAACTTTCGGCATTTGGCAATCATTGGGCGTTAATCCTGATCGTATTCAGTTTCTTGGTCGAAAAGATAACTGGTGGGGACCAGCTGGCCAAACCGGTCCTTGCGGTCCAGACACGGAAATTTTCTTTTGGTCTGGCGAGGGTGAAGTTCCAGCCAAATTTGATCCTAGTGACAAGCACTGGGTAGAGATTTGGAATAATGTTTTCATGCAATATAATAAGGATAAAGACGGTAAGTATCAGGAGTTGGCGCAAAAAAATGTCGATACTGGCATGGGAGCTGAGCGTACGGTTGGTGTTTTGAACGGCAAGAGCAGTGTTTATGAAATCGAGCCGATGGCTACCCTGGTTTGCCAGGTTGCGGCCCTTATAGATACAACCTTTGATGCTTTGAGTTCTGAACAAAATAAAGCCGCCAGAATTATCGCCGATCATCTTCGAACTTCCACTTTTATTTTAGCGGAGGGTATGGCGCCGTCTAATGTTGATCAGGGTTATATTTTAAGACGCTTGCTTCGACGGGCTATTCGTTATGGCAAGCAACTTGGAATCACTGAGGAATTTTGCACCAAGATCGCCGATGTGGTTATTGCTGAAATGGGTGGTTTTTATCCGGAACTTCGCAAAAACCGAGATTTCATTATGGATGAACTCGCCAAAGAAGAAGAAAAGTTTGCTAAGACGCTTGATAAAGGATTAAAAGAATTTGAAAAAATTAAAAAAGGCGATCAGATTTCTGGCACCGAAGCTTTTAAATTATTTTCCACCTATGGTTTCCCATTGGAAATGACCAGGGAATTGGCGCTTGAAAAGGGGATAAGTGTTGATGAGGAAAGTTTTGATGTTGAATTTAAAAAACATCAGGAGGAATCTCGTCAGGGCGCTGAAAAGAAATTTAAGGGCGGATTAGCCGATGACAGTGAAGTGACTGCTAGAATGCATACCGCTACTCATTTGCTTCTTGCTGCTTTGCGCATTGTGCTTGGCGATCATGTTTACCAAAAGGGTGCCAATATTACCGCCGAGCGCATTCGCTTCGATTTTTCTCACAGTGATAAAATGACACCAGAACAAATCAAGCAAGTTGAAGATTTAGTTAATGAGCAAATTGCCAAAGCTTTGCCAGTAGAGCTTGTTGAAATGACCCTTGATGAAGCTAAAGAAGCTGGAGCTATGGGCGTCTTTGAACATAAATACGGGGAAAAAGTGAAAGTTTATACTATTGGTGATTTTTCTAAGGAAATATGCGGTGGACCACACGCCAAAAATTTATCAGAATTGGGTCATTTTAAGATCGCCAAGGAAGAATCTAGTAGTTCTGGGGTTAGACGCATTAAGGCAATTCTGGAATAGGGGATAAGTTGTCCAAAAATCCTTGAAAATACTGGTTTTTAGCCTTGACACCGGCCAATAATTAAGATAAGATGAGTTCATTGTTGACAAATCGGCACAAGTTGCTATAATAAGAATATCGCTAATATAGTAAAATTTGCCTTAAATAAGCGAATTTTCTGGAAAGATCGGACTAAAAGACGATTGCCAGGATTTTTCTTATGTCGCTATATTGGTTTAATAAATTAAATTTAGTTTTAGGCCTATGGCCAAATCAACAAACCCAGAAACAAGCTCCAAAGATTTTTTGGAAGTTGACGGTGAAGTTATCGAGCTTCTGCCCTCAGCCACCTTTAAAATCAAATTGGATAGTGGTCATGAGATTTTAGCTCACTTGGCCGGCAAGATGAGGATGTTCAACATCAGAATATTGCCAGGCGATAGAGTCAAGATTCAAATGACTCCCTATGATCTGACCAAAGGAAGAATTATTTATCGTTATTAATTTGTCAAAATATGAAAGTTAGAGCATCAGTTAAGAAAATTTGTAAGAATTGCCAGGTTGTTAGCCGGCAGAGACGCTTGAGAGTTATTTGTGAAAACCCCAAGCACAAGCAAAGACAGGGGTAATCCCGCTTTGGATTTTATTTAATTATTCAGTAAACTATGGCAGCAAGAATTGCAGGAGTCAATTTACCAAACAATAAAAGAGTCGAAATCGCTTTGACTTACATTTATGGTATCGGCCAACCGATGTCTTTAGCTATTTTGAAAGAGGCAAAAGTTTCCGCAGATATCAGAGTAAAAGATTTGGATGAAGATCAAGTCAACAAACTAAGAACCATTATTGAAAAAACTAAGACCGTCGAAGGCGATTTGCGCCGTGAGGTCATTAGCAATATCAAACGTCTAAAAGAAATCAAGTGTTATCGCGGTACTCGTCATGCGAAAGGCTTGCCGGCTCGTGGCCAGCGCACCAAGACCAATAACCGCACAGTCAGAGGTAACACCAGAAAGACTATGGGCTCCGGCAGAAAAGATAGCGGCCAAAAGACCTAATAATTTCCAACTCTTATAACCTACTAACATGGACGAGAATAAAATAACAACTGATAAAACTCCAGAGGCTGCCGCTCCGGCTGCTGAAAAGAAAGCTGGCAAGGTAAAGCGTGGTGGCAAGAAAGTTGTCTCCAGACAAGTCAGCTTGGGCCGAGCCTATATCAAAGCTACCTATAACAATACTTTGGTTACCTTTACTGATCAAAATGGCAATGTATTGTCTTGGTCTTCAGCCGGACAATGCGGTTTCAAAGGACCAAAGAAAGCAACTCCTTATGCTGCTTCCATTATTGTCAAAGATGCTTTTGAAAAAGCCAAGAAATACGGCTTGAAAGAAGTTTCTGTTTTTGTCAGAGGTATTGGTGGTGGCCGTGAAGCTGCTGTCCGCGCCTTGAACGCCAACGGTATTGCTGTTAACGGAATTAAGGATATTACTCCAATTCCACACAATGGTTGCCGCGCTAAGAAACCAAGAAGAGTTTAATTTAACTTTAAGTTAAGATAATGACTACCCCAATCACCCATTCAACACAGTGTAAGAGATGCCGACGTGCCGGAGAAAAGCTTTTTCTCAAAGGTGATCGTTGCAATTCTGCTAAATGTGCTATTGTAAAAAGAAATTTTCCACCAGGAGTCCATGGTTCAGTTAAGGGTCAACCAAAACTAACCAACTATGGTCAACAGCTTAAGGCTAAACAAAAAGCCAAGAGAATTTACGGTTTGATGGAAAAACAATTCCGCAATTACTTTGAAAAGGCAGTTGCTAAAGTTGGTAATACCGGAGAATCGATGTTTAAGATTTTGGAACTGCGACTTGATAATACTATTTACCGCTTAGGCTTGGCTAGTTCTCGTAATTTGGCAAACCAAGTTGTCGGACATGGTCATGTTCTTGTTAACGGCAAAAAAGTTGATATTCCATCATACCAAGTTAAGACTGGCGACATTATTTCTATCAAGAAATCAAGCTTGGAATCACCAATTTTCAAAAATTTGTCAGATAAACTAGCCAACAAAGAAAAGAAAGAAGCTATGGCCCCCTGGTTAAGCTTGAATGAGAAAGTCTTGGAGGGCAAAGTTACCAGCTCACCAAAATTAGGTGATATGGAAATGGGCATCGATTGGCAGATGATCGTCGAGTTCTACTCAAAATAATAATTTTAAAAATAGGGGGATAAAAAATTATGAAACACATTCCGTTACCCAAAAAATTTACAGTAGAAGAATCGGTTAAGGGCAAGAAGGCCAAGGTCGTTATCGAACCTTGTTTCTCTGGCTATGGCTTAACCCTGGGCAATGCTCTAAGAAGGGTTTTACTTTCTTCTTTGCCAGGAGGAGCTGTGAACGCTGTCAAAATCAAAGGTGTTCAGCACGAGTTTAGCTCCATCGATAACGTTTCTGAGGATGTCGTTGACATCATCTTGAACTTGAAGCAACTTCGAGTAAAAGTTTACGGTAATGAGTCAGTAAGTTTAAAGTTGAAGGTTAAAGGTGAAAAGAAAATCACCGCCGGAGATTTTGAATTGTCATCTGATGCGGAAATTATCAACAAAGATTTGATAATTGCCACTCAAAATGACAAGGATGCTGAATTTGAAATGGAGATTGTAGTTAGCAAGGGCGTTGGTTATGTGCCAACCGAAGATAGAGTAAAAACAGAAAAAGCTGAAATCGGCTTTATCCTCGTTGACTCCATCTTTACTCCAGTCGTGGCTGTCGGCCTAGAAGTCGAAGCTGCTCGTGTCGGCCAAAAGACTGACTTTGATCGCATCGTTCTGGATGTTGAAACTGACGGAACTATCACTCCAGAAGAAGCAGTTCAAAAATCTGCTGAAATCCTAGTCAATCAATTTACTTGGATTATGGATGGTGGCATGAAAGAAATTGAAGAAGTTGAGCTAGAAGCTCCAGTTAAGAAATCAATTGTTGAAATAGAAGCTGAAGAAGTTGAAGAAAAAGTAGAAGAAGCTACTGAGACTGAAGAAGTCGAAGCTACTCCAGAAAAACCAAAGAGACGCGGACGCCCTAAGAAAGGTGAAGTCAGCGAAGAATAAAGATTAAAATACTATGAGGCACCAAAACACAACTAAAACTTTAGGCAGAAAAAAAGAACCGAGAGAGGCGATGTTGCGCAGTCTAACGACTAGCTTTATTGTCTATGAAAAAATCAAAACTACCGAAGCTAAAGCTAGAGTTTTGAGGCCGATTGTAGAAAAAATGATTACTCTGGGCAAAAAAGATACTTTACATGCTAGACGCCAAGCCATTAAAGATTTATATCTTGAAGGTGCGGTCAAGAAATTGTTTGAAGTTGTCGGGCCTAGATTTAAAGAACGCAATGGCGGTTATACTAGAATCGTCAAATTGCCTAGACGTCTAAATGACGCCGCCAAGATGGCAATCTTAGAAATGGTTGAATAATACTCAATATGGAAAAAATTGTAAGAAATACAAAAACATTAGATGCTAACGGTCAATCACTTGGTCGTTTGGCTACTCAGATCGCCACTATTTTGCGCGGCAAAGATAAACCGACTTTTCAACCAAATGTTGATGCTGGTGATTTTGTAGAAGTCGAAAATTGCGCCAAGATCAGATTTACTGGTAATAAATTACTGCAAAGAGAATATATTTGGCACACCAATCATCCAGGTGGACTGAAGCGAGAAAAAGTCAGAGATGTCTTCCAAAGAAATCCTGGCGAAGTCTTGAAGAAAACTATTTGGAATATGTTGCCAAAAAATAAATTGCGTGATGCAATGATTCAAAGATTAAAGATCAAGTCATAAATAGACTATGGAAAAGAAAAAAACAACTACAACTGAATCTGAAGAAAAGCCAGTCAAAAATGATGGTAAATATATTTATGCCAAGGGTGGTCGCAAAACTGCTACTGCTCAAACTCGCTTGTTTAAAGCGGGCAAGGGTAAATTTGTCGTCAATGGTATTGATTACGAAAAGTATTTCCCAACCGTCGAACTGAAAAGAATCTTTTTAGGGGCACTTGTTGCTACTGGTTTTGAAAAGACTATGGATGTAGAAATTACTGTAGTCGGAGGCGGCGTTGTCGCCCAAGCCGAAGCTTGCCGTCATGGTATGGCTAGAGCTTTGGAGATTTTTGATGAGGCTCTTCGCCCAGTCTTAAAAGCTCAAGGCTTTATGATTCGCGATCCTAGAGTTAAAGAAAGAAAGAAGCCAGGTCTACGCAAAGCTAGACGTGCTCCACAGTGGGCAAAGAGATAGAGTTCAGCATCACAACAGGATTCGGCAGGTAATATTAGCAGAATATCTCAAACCATTACATATCAAAATAGCTGTGAAATTTATTCACAGCTTTTTTGTTTGTAATTTGGCAGGGTGTGTATAACCCCGCAATTATTGATAAAAAAGCATTATTTTATCAATTTTTGCGGGGTTTTTTGTATTTATTCGCAAGTTTAATCAAAAGCTCAACACGGGGCAGAATTTTGGCAAAAATTGGTAATTCAAAGGTGATGCTTGAAAATTAAATAATTAATTCATCTCGGCATGAGATCGGGATGACTGGAAAGGGGGTGATCAATATGGATCACAAAGAACAGGAAATCGTCATAGTGGATGAGTATTCTGAAGATTATCCATTAGGCGGTTCTCTTGAACCTTATGACATTTGGCGAGATTTGCAGATGCTTGAAAGAGCAAGATACAAATTAGCTCAAATAAAATAAGACACCCACTCGTGAATTCTCAGAGTGGATGTCCTAGGTGTTATGAATAGCTTTTGGTCGAAGTGCATTTCTTCCAAAAGCACCGCTACCAACATATCAGCAATGTGTTGAATAGTCAATTTTAAATCAATTTAATATTTACCGTATGCATTGGGTAAATCAAGAATTATATGCAGACTAAAACTATGACGAAACCTGTAATTAGACAGGCAACTAAGTCACTACGTAGCAACTTCTTTTTAGAAGTCGCTAATACAAAGCCATATTTCAAAGCAGCTTTTGAAGGTTTTGCTGGTTCAGGCAAAACTTATACATCTGCTTTGGTGGCAATCGGACTTCATCAAAAAATCAAATCAAAAAAGCCAGTCGTTATGTTCGATTCGGAAAAAGCGGCCAAATTTTTGAAGAGAGTATTCAGTGAGGCTGGCATTGAGTTGCTAGTCAAAGAATCACGCACACTCGCGGACTTAAAAGAGTCGATGAGAATTTTGCGTGATGAGCAACTTTCAGACATTCTGATTATCGATTCAATCTCTCATGTTTGGGAGGATACGGTTGAGTCGTATAAACGCAAAGTGAATCGCACACATCTTCAATTTCAGGATTGGGGTATATTGAAGCCGATGTGGAAGGCTGAATTTTCAGATCCATTGGTGCGTGATCCGTATCACATCATTATGTGTGGTCGAGCAGGGTATGAGTATGAAAATGAAATCAACGCAGACACCGGCAAGCGTGAAATCTATAAATCAGGCGTGAAGATGAAAGTTGAGGGTGAGACTGCTTATGAGCCTGATATTCTTGTTTTAATGGAACGCTTCGAAGAGATATTGGGCAAGGACAAAAAGGTATATCGACAAGCGACCATTGTTAAAGATAGATCAACGCAAATAGATGGCAAGGTTTTCGTTAATCCTGATTTTAGCAATTTCGAACCAGCTATCAATGACATGTTGGCAAATCCAGTTAAGCGCGAAATGAACGAAAAGGATTCATCCGGACTTTTCAAAACTGAAGAGGACAAAAGGGAATATATCCGTAATAAGGAAATCACGCTTGAAAAGATTGCCAATGAATTGTTCAAGGCATGGCCGAGTTCAGGAGCATCCGACAAAAAGCAACGCATCGAAGTGTCCGAGGTTGTATTCGGCACTAATAGTTGGGAAGAGATAAAACTCAAAGGCTTGGCAGAATTATCGGCTGGACTTGAAACATTAAAGATAGTAATACAAGACATTTTGGCGACTGACTTTCCAGATAAGGCAAAATCTAAGAAATCAGGCGACGAAGATGTTAACTAGCGAACCAAGCGTTCCTCACTTAATCGCAGAAAAGGTGAGGCTTAAATCTCGCATTCAATCTAGGAATTATCTTTTGGGAGAGTTCCGGCAGATTGTTAAGCGGGAGAATGAAAGAGATAGTAAGAGAATTGCTGATATTGAGAGGATTTTGGCAGAGCGTAAAAAAGCACCTTCTGTCAGAAAATATAAATCGTTCCTATTTTTCTAATTTGGAAATACAAGGCTTTTGTGGCCTTGTAGTGCGAGAGGTCGGCTAGTCCATGGATCGGGTTTCGACCTGATTCACCTCTCGTGTTACAAGTCCACAACTTTTTAAACTATGCTTGTCACATGAAATTCAAAATATCTATAAATCAGCTTGTTTTTGCGAATACCCGATTAGACATTATCGATGGGGCAATTTTAGATTACCTTTATCATTTTTGTGCTTCAACTAGCTATAACGTTGAGAAACACAGGATTGACGGATATACATGGATTAACTTTAACCACTTAATTGAAGAGATGCCAATGCTCAGAATTACGGCTAAAAGTCGAATATCAGAGCGAATAAAAAAGATTGAAAAAGAAGGGTTTTTGGCGGTTAAAAGGCACAAAAATAAGCTCTATATCAAAATGACAGCGGATGTGGATAAGTCGTTCTTTAAAACGAACGACCTAGGAGAAGCGTACGGAGAGACCGTACAGAGTGTTCCGCAAAACGAACGCTTTATGGGGGTAAGTGTTCCGCAAACAGAACATAAACAAGATATAAATAAACAAGATATTAATAAGAACGTTAACGTTACAAAAATAGGCAAATTTGTTTTGTCAGATTCGGACAAGGGAAAACTTTACTATTTGCTTGAAAGAATTAAAGACGAAAAGAATTATCGTGCGTGGCAATCAGTGGTCAGGCAGTTGGGCATGATGAAGG
>CAIVNC010000028.1 GCA_903907165.1 Candidatus Buchananbacteria bacterium | reverse complement strand
TTATTGTGGATTATCGTCTTCGCTTTGTCAGCTCTTGCTATGGCTGTAGGCTGGACCGGATTTGCCGTCGTTGGCTTTATTGTAGCGGTTATCGCCGGTATTTTATCCTTCGTCTTCGCTGGCTATGTCCATGAAGACAATGCCCTCATGGCTTTCTACACTAGTTTGACCTTTGTTGTTGTCGCTGCCATTTTAGACTTAGTAATCACCATGAGATTTAACGGCGCTATTTTTAGTCAATGGACATTGTGGCTAGGTTACGCCTTAATTTTCATCGCTCCATTTATGCAGGTGGGCAATGCGATGAATCCAAACGTGAGGATGCAGCACAAGGTGTAAAACTTGATTTTTATTTTCGATCCAAAATCGATTAATTGAAATTTAGTAAAATATTGCTATGGTTTAGCTATGGCTTTATTGGCCTATATTAGTCGTTAGTCAATTAATATCTCACAAAACCCTCGTTTAGACGGGGGTTTTGTTGTTATACAGAGCACTGGAGATTTTAAGTTATTTCCGGTATAATACTCGAGAAGAGTTAATAGTTAAATTATTCCATGGAGAAGCAAAAAATCGATTATCGTCAGGATCTTAATGATGAGCAATATAATGTCGTAACCACGGGCGAGGGTCCGTGTTTAGTTTTGGCTGGGGCGGGGAGCGGTAAGACTAGAACTCTAGCTTATCGGGTAGCGTATTTGTTGGAACAAGGTGTTCATCCCGGCAGAATCTTGTTGCTGACTTTCACTAACAAAGCGGCTAAAGAAATGTTAAGTCGTATTGACGGCTTGCTTGACGGTGCGACCAAGGGTTTGTGGGGTGGAACTTTTCATAGTATCGGCAATAAGATTTTGCGCATCTATGGCAAGCACCTGGATATTCCGGCCAACTTTAATATTCTTGATGAAGATGATGCCAAAGATTTGGCCAAAGCCGCCTATACTCTCGTGGCCATTCCTGATGACAAACAATTTCCCAAGGCCGATTTGATTAGAAAAATAATTAGTCTTGCTAGTAATTTATCTTTGCCGATTGAAGAAGTGGTTAGTGATCGCTTTAGTTATATTGAAGAAGATTATATTCCGACCATCGTAGAAATTGCCGGCCATTATCAAAGAAAAAAGCGCCAATCTAATGCTATGGATTATGACGATCTATTGCTCGAGTGGCGAAGATTGTTGCAACAGAGTTCCGAAGTTCGCGAAAGATTAGCTGATCAGTTTCAATATATTCTGGTTGATGAGTATCAGGACACGAATAGCATTCAAAGCGAACTGGTGAAATTGCTAGCCGGTGATCGCCAAAATGTTTTGGTGGTTGGTGATGATTCGCAAAGCATTTATTCTTTTCGTGGTGCTGATGTTAATAATATCTTATCGTTCCCGGAATTTTTCCCTGGCGCGCGAGTTTTTAGATTAGAAAATAATTATCGTTCCACGCCGGAGATTTTGGATTTGGCTAATTCTTCGATCACTCTCAATAGCAAAAAATTTCATAAGGAATTAAAACCGCAAAAGGCTTCAAAAAATAAACCGATTTTGGCAGGACTTGATGATGGCTATAAACAAGCAGAATTTATTTGTAGGCGACTAGATAATCTCAGCGATGATGGCCTTTCCTGGTCAAAGATGGCCGTGCTTTTTCGTGCCCACTTCCAATCACTGGAACTTGAAATGGAATTAAAT
>CAIVNC010000027.1 GCA_903907165.1 Candidatus Buchananbacteria bacterium | reverse complement strand
CTTTTTTGACCCAGATATTGAATGAATCAAATAAATCGGGCTCTGAACCATTAGTATTTTGGTTCTTTTGTTCTAGTAATTCCTTGTTACTATTATAATACATTACAAAAGTTTTGTAAAGACTAGTCAGTTCATTATTTTCGCTAAACTCAGCCGGAAGGGTTTCAATCACCTCTCCCAGGTATTCTGGCGCCACAAAAACCATAGATAAGATACGCTTGAATACTTTTTCGTCCAAGGTGATTACGGCCGGTTTTATTGGTTTTTCCTGTTGTGGAACATATCGATTTGGCGATGTTTCACGGCTAGTTGTGGTCGACAGCTCGCGCAAAACATTTTCTGAGACATCCAGTTTTTTGGCCAAATCTTTGAGCCAATAATCCTCTTCTACTCTGCTCCCCAATTTCTTGATTTGCTTCATGAGCGTGGCCACAATCTTTTTCTTTTCTTCTGGCCGACTCAGATCTTTGCCAGCCATTTCCTTGTCAAACAAATATTGCATCACCGGCTTGGCCGCTTTTACCGCCGCCGCCCAATCGTCGGGATTATTTTTGATACACTCCCCCGGATCTTTACTGCCATGAGGCAAAGTGATCACCTTCACATCCATTTCTTCCTGAAGCGCGAGATCGATACTGCGAGAAGCTGCCATCTGTCCAGCCGCATCCATATCCAAAGCCAGCGATAAATTATTGGAATAACGTTTTAAAATTTTAATCTGTTCCATAGTCAGAGCCGTACCAGAAATCGCGGCTACATTTTTGACTCCCATTTGGTGTGATGGCAAAGTGTCCATATAGCCTTCAACGAGAATACAGTTGTCGGCTTTTTTGATCGCCTCACGCGCCCAGTAAAATCCGTAAAGCACAGTACTCTTGTTATAAATTTGCGTCTGCGGACTGTTGATGTATTTTGCCGATTCATCTTTGTTGAGCGTGCGACCGCCAAAACCAACCACCCGTCCTGACAAATCCAAAATCGGAAACATCAAGCGATCACGAAAACGATCGTAATAACCATACCCGCTACTTTTTCTGACTGAGAGTCCGGCCTCCAAAATTTCTTCATCGGTAAATCCTCGCTTGCGCAAAAAATTAACCAAGTCATCCCATGACTCAATCGCAAACCCTAGTCGGAAATATTCGACAGACTCCGGCGACAAACCGCGACGCTTCACATACTCCCGAGCTTCGTTCGCTCGCGATGATTGGAGCAATACTTTATGCCAATACCTCGCCGTCAAATCACAAAGATCATACAACCGGCTTTTGCGACTTTCTTCCTTGGCGTCATGACGCTCGAGCACCACACCAGTTTTTTGGGCCAAGATTTTGAGCGCTTCCGGGAAATCGATATTTTCTATTTTTTGCAAAAAAGTAAAAGCATCTCCTCCTTCGCCACAACCAAAACAGCGCCAGATTTGTTTCTCGCGGTTGACCATCATCGACGGTGATTTTTCATTATGAAAAGGACAGCATGCCTTAAAGTTGGCGCCTGCTGGCGTCAATTTGACATACTGCCCAATCAATTCGATAATATCGAGTCTAGATTTTATTTCCTCAACTTCCCTGCTCATTATGGCGATTTTAGCGTAATTATTTCTCCCTCAATTGCCCGCCGTCTTGCGGTGAGCTATTGCCATCATTATCGCTGTTTTTTGGCAGAAAGTCAAACTGGCGAAACTACTGTTTTGCCTCCCAAAGTCCGTGCAAATTGCACCAAGCTTGAGCCAAAATTTCGCCCTCAGCCTTGACCGCAAAACGAGCTTCTGGCGCATCACCAGGCTTTAAAAATTGGCGATATTCTTGGCCGTTAACCGACAAAGAAATCCATTCAATGAAGTGAGCCTCTTCCATCGGATGAGCAACGGAGCCGATTTTGACCAAAATGCCATCATCAGTTTTTTCAATTACCGGCACATGCTTTTCGTGAGAAGCGTCAACAGTATTTGCCTCCTGCAAAACCATCGGCTGTCCGCAACAGACCATCTCTCCCCCACCAACATGAACCACCTCAACCATATTGCCGCAAGTCGCGCATTTATAAATTTGTTTTACTTTCATAAATTTGATTAGTTAATTAATTATTCCGGTAGGACCGGTACCAATACAGTTTTGTTGTCATCCCGGACTTGATCCGGGATCCATTCTGATTTGAAGCATGGATCCCGGATCTCCGCTGGTGCTACGTCCGGGATGACAATTCAAGAAAATAGTGTTTAAAAATTCTCTGATTTAATTTGCTGGAAAGCTTGAGGGTGATCACAGGATGGGCATTTGTCCAAAGCCTCTTTGCCATAATGAACATAACCACACTCACGGCAAGTCCACCAGACATCTTCTTCTTTTTTGAACACAGTACCAGCTTCAAAATTTTCTAAAATCTTTTTGTAGCGCCACTCGTGATGCTCTTCGGCCTTGGCGATAGCACGAAGTCTTTTGGCGACTTCTGGCATACCTTCTTTTTCGGCCGTGTCGGCAAACTCGGGATACATCGTCACATGTTCATAATTTTCACCGCCGATAGCGGCCTTCAAATGATCAATGGTTTCGCCCCAGACATTTGGCACGCCAGCTTCGATTTTGATTTCTTCGGTCACGCCTTCTTTCTTTTGCAACTCGCTAATCATTTCATAAAGCTTTTTGGCATGTTGCTTTTCTTGATCGGCAGTGAGCAAAAAAATTTCAGCTACTTGTTCATAGCCCGCTTTCCTTGCTACGCTAGCAAAAAAAGTGTAACGGTTTCTGGCTTGTGATTCGCCAACAAATGCTTTTGACAGATTCTTTAAAGTTTCGGTCATAGATTTTTTAATTAATTATTATTTTTATAAATTCGATATTCCACTTCATGCAAAGTGTTACCGCTCATATTTACTACATCAAACTCGCGAAATACTTTCCCGCCCATAGCCTCTGGAATTCTTCGGCTAGCAAAATTTTCTTTATCCACTGGATATGAAATGTAATCATAATCAAGATTCTCGTCACACCATTCTTTCATGGCAATCATCGCCTCTTTACCATAACCATGGCCATGCGCAGATTTTTTGATCCAAATTCCCAACTCTGGAGTTCTAGCATTAATATGATGCAAGCCGCCATTACCAAGATATTCGCCGGTCTCTTTGTTTAAAATCATAATCTGAAAATTACTGCCCGCCTCATTTTCTTTCATTGCGCCTTCAATAAATTCTATCGTCTCTTCTATCTTTTCCGGGGATTTCGGATACATATACTTGGTGATCTCCGGCGTAAATTCTTTAAAAGCATCATCTTTGCATTCCATGGTAATAGCTTTCAGATAAAGATTTTTTGTTTCAATTGTGAGATTCGAAGTATTCATAAATTTTAAATTATTTCTACCAAACAATTTCTTTCTCGCCCTTAGATTTCAGATACTCATTACATTTGGAAAAATGTTTTGAGCCAAAAAATCCAGAGTGAGCAGAAAACGGCGACGGATGTGGCGATTCAAGAACTAAATGTTTATTACTATCGATCAAAACTTTTTTACTCTTGGCATAATTCCCCCAGAGCATAAAAACTACATGCTCGCTCTGATCAGAAATTGTTTTAATAATCACATCAGTAAATTTTTCCCAACCCTTATCCTTGTGTGTAGTTGGATTATGCGCTACAACCGTTAGGATTGCATTAAGCAGAAATACTCCTTGGCTCGCCCACGATTCCAGATTACCGTTACTAAAATCTTTTTTAACTCCCAAATCTTTTTCTATCTCTTTATAAATATTCTGCAGTGATGGTGGTAACGGTACACCAGTTGGCACAGAAAAACAAAGTCCATGAGCTTGGCCATCGCCATGATAAGGGTCTTGACCCAGGATAACCACTTTTACTTTTGAAAAAGGGGTGAGCCAAAAAGCTTTGAAAATATCTTGTGGCTTAGGATAGATGGTTTTGGTCTGATATTCTTGACGCACAAAATCAGTCAACTGCTGAAATTCTTCAGTTTCAAAATAATCACCAAGCACTTCTCTCCATTCTGGTTCTATGTCCACCTTTTTTGTCATATATTTTTTGTCATCCCGGACTTGATCCGGGATCCATTCTACTTTTGAAATTCCTTAAGTGCTTCAGTTAATTCCTTCAACTTGCCAAAATCGGCCATTGGTCCGCTACCAGAAGAAATCCAGCCTTCATATTTTTCAAACCAAAATTGTTTGCCAGAGAGGAACTGTTGCCACTCACCTCTTTTGAGATTTTCCGTGCCGTGAAGCGGAGCGAGTTTGATATGAGCGTGATCAATACCCGTGCCTTCCATCATTAGTCCGACACGACCGACATCAGGATAAAAATCTTCCAAAATTTTGGCAACTTTTTTGGCAGCCAGAATAAATCGCTGAAGCACATCGTCTGGCATTTTCAAAACATCGCTGCCAAAATGAGCTTTGGGAATGACGCAAGTAAATCCTTCGGTATTGGGATCAATGGAAAGAAAAGCGGCAAATTCTTCGTCCTGCCAAAAAAATCCTGCGCCCGGCAATCTGCCGGCCACCAGCTCGCAGAAGATGCATTTATTATCACTAGTTTTTGCTTCGTACTCTGCCATATAATTGTGTTAAATTAATATTACCCTATTAATATAACACAAAATAAAAATACCCAAAAGGGGTATAAATAAAACAAGTCCCCGATTACAGGGACTCATTTTATTTAAGTGCGG
>CAIVNC010000026.1 GCA_903907165.1 Candidatus Buchananbacteria bacterium | reverse complement strand
GATTAACTAAATAATGTTCCGGCTTTTTCATTACCTTCAAAACAATCGCCGCCACAATCATTAAACCAAAAATAACCAAAAGCCAAATAAGAGATCCGCGACTAGCAACCGGCTGAAGATTAAAAAGATAATTCGGAGTAAAAAACTTTACAACATTTAAAGGCAAAGACATAAACAACAAAGTTAATAATTAGAAATTAAGAATAATTTAACATACAATCAAAAAATAGTAAAATGTGATTTACTATTTTTCAAAAGACAACTTTATTTGGAAAAAAGTAATCCGTAATGATAAGGCCCCGCTGAAAATTCTTCTTCTAGCTTCAAGCCCGCAGCTGCAGCAAATCTTTTGATATCTTCTGGGTTACTACGATCTAACGCTGGCGGGCCAAAAGGTGTAGCAATCTTTAGCCAATCAACAACAGCAACTTTTCCGCCGGACTTAACTAGACGACAAGCCTCCTTTACTACAATATCATCTTTATCTGACTGAAAAATCATATTAATAAGAAAGGCGATATCCAAACTCGCCTCTTCAATGGCTGTCGCTCCTAGCATTTCTAGATTTGACCAAACCGTCTTTAGATTACTCAACCCTTGCATCTTGGCTCGGCCTTCCACCGCTTCTAGGACCGACTTTAAAATATCCACGGCATAAGAAATGCCGTCTTTGCCGACCATTTTGGCTGCTGGAATAGCAAAGTAGCCTAGATTACCACAGCCGAGATCAGCGACTTTCATCCCCGCTTGAACTCCGGCTTTTGATAAAATATCCACGGTAATAAGTTCATTACCGCCTGTTGGATTTTCCATATTTATAATTTAAGGTAAATCAATACAACTATTATACCAAAAATCAGCTCAGAGTTAAACTGGCAGCCTTGACTAATGACAACTTTTAGGGTAAAAATAGTTGAAGCACATTTCATCTTAACCAAACACCAAAATCCCTCAGACAAGGAGAATATAATGGCAAAAATTACCAAGATCGCCATCGGTGGCGGACCGTGTGGAGGAAAAACTCTCATCCTTCTGCGATTGCAATCCGATCGGGACATTTCTCGGGAATCTGTCTTTTGCCCGGAAATGGCTCAAATGTTTCTGGACAAGAATTTTCCACGCTCAACGCCAGGTTCAATTTTTTACGAACGCCAGCTTCATCTTTTCCAGAGAGCAGTTGCTTCATCTCAAATTGTTTTTGAACAAGCAATGATCAACCTGGCAATGGAGAAAGGCAAAAGGCTCGTTACCTGTGATCGAGGCGTTCTTGATGGCGCCGCCTACGTTGGTAGCATTGAGAAGCTATGTGAACTGTGCGGTCTTGATGCTCAGAAGATCCTGGCATCGTATGACTGCGTTATTCACATGGAAACTCTGGCTATCGCCGAACCCGAGATCTACCGGCAATCAGGAAGAAGCGAATCGGTCGAAGAAGCCATTCGTCTCGACAAGGAAATTAAGCGAGCTTGGCAGTATCACCCGAATCGCTTGATTATTCCGAGTCATCTTTCCACTGACGAGAAGTTTGATCGAGTCAAGGAAAAAATCCTCCAAGTGCTCTCCGCCTCCTGCAAAAAATCTTAACCATCCCCACTCAGAAGGAGAAAAAACATGGCACCAGAAATCGAAAGGAAGTTCCGACTTGATGATTTACCGGGATATCTTCTCAATCAAAAGGTGACGATTAGACAAGGCTACCTCCCAGCCACAGACATCATTCAACATCGTCACGATGGCGCCATCCTATTCGTCACCAAGAAAGGCAACGGATCGGTATGGAAATCTGCCATTCCCAGTTGGGTCGAGGAAGCTCTCAGGGAAGATCGTCGTCCCGGCAAGCGTCGTGAAGCCAAAGAAAAACTGCGACTGCGACAGAAAGGGAAAAAATATTCCCTGACCGTCAAAGACAGCGGCAATCTAGACCTGCAAGAAACTGTCACAAACGGCAAAGCTCTAACTCGACAGGAATGGGAAATCAGCATTCCACAATGGGTTTTTGACCAGCTCTGGCCGATGACCGGGGATCACAACATTTCCAAAACTCGCTATCCTTTTCCCTTCAAGGGAATGGAATACGAGTTGGACGTCTTCGATGATCCCAAAACTCCTGGCTTGATTATTCTGGAAATCGAATTTGTCAGCGAAGATCAAGCCATTGCCTTCAACCTGCCCTCGGAACTCGATCAGTTCGTCAGCAAGGAAGTTACTGACGATCCGGATTACCAAAACAAAAATCTGGCTCTCCACGGACTGCCGGAAATCAAGAACCTCTAACATTAAAGGAGGTTAGAAAAAACACTAGCGACTCAGAAGTTATGAGTCGCTTTTTTATTTTCTTTAAAAATTTATTTCGCTTGTCGTCGCACCAATTTGTTTCCAAATTTTTTCTTTCTGTCTCTCGTCACTGACCAATTTTGGTTGACCATAATCTTCTATCTCAATCGGTAAAAATTCTATCTTCTCTAATTTATTATTTTTAAAATAAGTTCTGGCAATCATACCTTCTCTTGTCGTCTGCGACCACATCTGATCAAAAATCAAATTGCCAAGTGAATACAAAATCGGTTTGCCATGATAAGTTTCCATTTTTTGCACCCAATGAGGATGATGGCCAATAACCAAATCAGCGCCAGCATCAATAACTCCATGAGCAAATTCTTTTTGTTGCCAATTTGCCTCAGCGGTATATTCCGTGCCAGCGTGCATCATTACAACAACCACATCAGCTTCCATTTTTAATTTCTGAATTTCTTTTTTTGCCTTAATTAAATCCATGGTGGCGAGGCCGGGACTATTTTGTCCAGCTACTGTACCATCATTGGGATAACCGTAAGCCAAAAAACCAAATTTAATATTATTGATTGTAAAAATCTTCGGACTCGCAGCCTCTATTTCGTTTATGCCAGCTCCAACATAGCCGATAGTACTGGAAGTTAAAATTTTCATCGTGGCCGACATCCCTTTTTGACCCATATTGCCAAAATGATTATTAGCCAGATCAACTAGATCAATGCCAGCCAGTTTTAATCCTGCCATCGCTCGTGGATCAACATTAAAAAGAAATGAGCCAGTAGGCACGGTGTAATTTTTGGAAATTGAAAATGGCGACTCAAGATTTACCACAGCCAAATCAGCAGAACTGAAAACATCGGCAATATTTTTAAACGACCAAGTATAGTCATTGTACTTAACCATCTTCTGACCGACCACTCGGGACAACATCACATCACCGCCAAAAGTAATTACTGTTTCTTTTTCGATCGGCACATCTTTTTTTGTCGGTAAAATATTTTCCATTGTAGTTGTAATTATATTTTCTATCTTAACCACCTTTTCAGATTTAACAACTCCAGAAAAATTCCTAACCGGCAATAAAAAATTTAACCACATCAAAACCACTAAAAAAATTACCGCCACTAAACTTAAAATAATCAACCAAAACTTTTTCATAATTTTTTAATTTAGTAATTCCCTAATTGGACGAAAGCTCCGACGATGAATCGGACAGATTCCATTTTGCTTTAACGCTTCTTGATGAATCTTAGTGCCATAACCTTTATGTTTATCAAAACTATACTGCGGATATACTTCATGATAATAAAACATCAGACGATCACGAGTCACCTTGGCAATAATCGAGGCCGCAGCCACGCACCAGATCTTAGCATCGGCTTTCACTATACCCCTTTGGGGTATATTAACTTGGGGTAACTTCAAAGCATCAATTAATAACAAATCTGGTTTTGTTTTTAAAGACTCAATTGCTTGTTTCATCGCTAGTTTTGTCGCTTGCAAAATATTTATGCTATCAATAATTTCTGGCGCCACCACACCCACACCGTAATCAAAATTTTGAACTAGCCACTCAAAGACTTCTTCGCGCTTAGCGTGAGTCATTTTCTTGGAATCGTTTATTCCATCAAGTAATTTAATCTTGGGTTTAAATGTCAAACAAGCCGCCACCACCGGTCCAGCCCAAGGCCCACGGCCGGCTTCATCAACTCCGGCCACCAGACCAAATCCTTGTGCCAGAAATTCCTGATCAATTTTTGCAGTTAGAGCTTGCTTCATATAATCTCATCATAACAAATAACCGATTTTTATTAAAGTTATCCACTTGGCTAAATTGACAGCTTTTACAGGAGTAGTAAAATAGAAAGTACGATAGTCTGACGTTAGCATTTACCGAGATATTGGCCCCGAGCTAAAAGTTTACACCCCAAAAGCCAGCAAAGGCCAAATCAATTTCGGAAATCTAAGTCTAGACTAGTAGCATCATTCCTCCGCAACAAGGAGATTATTATGATGAAGCACATTCAACACACCGCCCTGAAAGCCCGAAGGCAAAGCATGACGACAAAGGCGTAGTCCCGGATCCGCCGGAATCAGTATTGGCAAGCATGGTTCCACTATAACCATCTACTACTCAAGGAGGGCTCGCCTATCGAACCACACACATCTCTCCTTTGGGCTCCAGTTCGGTAGCCTGAGGCATCTAGAACCCGGAGAAAGCACACGCTGCTTTTTCCGGGTTTCTCTTTTTTATATCCAGATTAAAGTTATCCACTTTTACGATATTGACACCCATTACAAATGGAGTAAAATAATAAGTACCTTAGCCAACGTTACTTTCTGGCGACCTTTCGAGCATATCGATGTCGGGACCCAACCTCACAAGTCTATTCCCAACTCAAACTCGATCTGAAGCTAAAGATGACCAAGGCTAAATTACTCCTCATGCCGTAGGAGTACTCATTCTCACACGTCGTACTTTACACCCTTTGTATCTGTATCGTAGTTGTTTGACCGCTTGTTTTAACAAAACTCTACCAGCAGGACAAAACCCTCCCCAGATCAAAGTGATCTAACTCCTTCGGACGATCACCATCATTGATCACAATCTTCAAACGCCCGCCAAAAAACGAGACACTCTCTTTGGCGGGCGTCTCTATTTATATTTAATTTTTAGATATACAAAAAACAGGCTCGAGTTACTAAGCCTGTTTTTTTATTTTATATATCTTTTTCTAAAATCAAATCATAATCAATAAAGCCGTTTTTGCGATAAAAATTTACCGTTTCTGGATTATTAGCTGAAGCCAGAACACTCATCCTAACAGCTCCCTTGGCTTTTGACCAAGTCAAAAATTCCTGACAAAGCTTTGTTCCAATCCCCTTGCCTCGATGCTCCTCAACCACGCACATATTTTCTAACTCAGAAAAATTAGGCAATGTTCGATAAGAACTCTCAGCCATACCAGGAAATGGGCCAAATTGATGAAAACCACCTGCCAGATAACCAACGGTTTTATCATCAATACAGGCAATAAGCGCGCAACCGTCTCCAGCTATTCTTTTCTTAAAATAATCATCTGCCTCTTGGCCAAACGGCCACTTAAGATCGAGGGTCTGATCAAAATTATCATACTCATTCTGAAAAAGCATGGCGTTTAACTTTTTAATATCCTCCAAGTCATTAATTGTCGCTGGTCTTATTTTAATTTCCATAGCTACTTCTTCCCCCAATCCGGCAAAACTTTTCCGCCAGCCTTTTCGGTAATATATTTATAAGCTCGAAGCGCTGATTTGGCGCCATCACCAGCTGCAATCACGATCTGCTTGTACTCATGATCTGTGCAATCGCCAGCTCCATAAACTCCGGGCAAAGACGTGGAACAATTCTTATCAACCATAATCTCCCCTTTTTCATTTAGATCAACGGTGCCTTTGAGCCAACCAGTTTTGGCCTGATAACCGATTTCGATAAAAACGCCATCAACTTTATATTCGCCAGTCACCTTTTCAAGATTGTTTGCCTCCGCCAGCACCACCGATTCAACCTTGCCTTCGCCTTTGATCTCTTTAACTTGATTACCAAAAAGGAATTCTATATTTTTCTTACTATTTGCCAAGTCTACTAATGTTCCTTCGGCAGTTAATTTGTCGGTACGATGAATCAAATAAACTTTTTCGGCCAAATCAGACAAATATACTGCCGCATCTACGGCTGAATTGCCACCGCCAACCACGGCCACAGTTTTATTTTTATAAAACGGACCATCACAAGTCGCGCAATAAGTCACGCCTCGGCCAGTCAACTCTTTTTCTCCGGGCACGCCGAGATCACGTGGCGTCAAACCAAAAGCTAGAATAACCGCCTTAGCATGATATTCCTCTTTCATGGTTTTAACAATAAAATCATCGCCGTTTTTCTCTAGCGAAGATATTTCGTTGTAAGCAAACTCGGCACCAAAGCCCTTGGCTTGCTTGGACAACTTTTCAGCTAGCTCAAAACCAGAGATCATGTCTAATCCGGGATAATTTTCAATCTCATTAGTCAGCGCCATCTGTCCGCCGATCGCTTTGGCCACTACCAAGGTCTTTAGCTTGCGGCGCGAAGCATAAATTGCTGCTGAAAGTCCTGCTGGCCCACCGCCAACAATTACTAAATCGTATTTATTTTCCATTTTTTTAATAATTTATTTAGCAGCTGCAGCTAATTTTTCTAACAAAGTATCTTTGGTCTGCATGCCGATCATGGTTTCAAAAACTTCACCATTTTTGAAAATAATCAAGGACGGGATGGACATGATGTTGTATTTTTGAGCCGTCATCGGACTAGAATCAACATCCATCTTACCAACCTTTTTATCTGCCGACCCAAAGGCCAAGCTATCAACCCTCTCGACAGCCAAGCATAATACCTTCATCGCAACCATTCAGAAGGCCAAGTAGTCAACCTTCGCGTCAGCCTAATGATTACCCTACATACCGGCCTTCTATTCAGCCTTGGCACGTTCCAACAAGCCAACCCTCAATTCAACCATCTGGACAACCACGTCGAAAACCTTCATGTCAGCCAACTTCTCAGCCATCAGCTGCTCCTAGCCAACAACCGACTACCTTCCCATCATCGCAACCGCTTCGACGCCCGAGCAGGAATCCAACATCGCAACCTAGTTCAAAACCTTCGATTCAATCAATTTCTTTTCCTTCGAGTCAACCAAGGAAATGCCCATCTGCACGACCAAGCAGACAGCCGCTCTTAAAGCCCTCTTCGCAACCTTCATTTCAGCCAAAGAGTGTGCCATCCCTTCAACCTACTCATCAACCTCAAAATTTACCTACCGAGCAACCCACAGTGATTCCTTCAAGAAAACCATCGTTACGGCCTTCAATACAGCCCATTCATCAGCCAACTCAGCAGCCAAGAGATCGACCCACGGCTGTTCCCCAGAGGCGACCCTCATCACAACCGACTAAGCAGCCCTTATGCAACCCTTCAAAACAACCTTTCGTTTTACCCACTATGCAACCCATTAAACGCCCATCTAGACAGCCCTCGAATCAGCCGTCGCATCAGCCCCTACTTTCACCTTCGGAGGTCCCCACTTGTCAGCCTTCTGAGCGACCTTCGATCAGGCCATCGTTGCTTCCATCATTTCAAACAACCACTCAACCCAGCTCTCAACCTGTAAAATTTCCAACATCTCAACCAACGAAGAATCCAACCAAACAACCATCTCGCTCGCCAGCACGGCATCCCTCGAAACAGCCTGTTCGATTACCCACCAAACAACCGACGAGGCAGCCTGTGCATATGCCAACTCAACAACCCACAACTTCACCGAAACGAAAACCGACAACACAACCTTCTAAAGCACCTCGTAGTAGGCCCAGCAAACAGCCAGTACAACGTCCATCTACCCAACCAGTAAAGCAACCCAGCTTGCAGCCCAAGCGCTGCCCATCCTTGCAACCAGCAAAGAAGCCGACAGATCAACCAACACTTCAACCTTTAGCAAAGCCAGTTCAAAGACCTTCAAGAAGACCAACTAAGCAGCCAACAAGTCAACCAACAAGGCAAAACTCATTAAGTCCATCAAATCAGCCTTTTTCCCATCCGACGATACAACCGAGTAGTTATCCACTAATAGCACCAACCCTGCAACCTTTCAGGCGACCCAGCATGCAACCAGTAAGCCGTCCGTCACATAGACCATCGAAGCAACCGAATGAATCACCAACTGCTCAACCAAATGTCAAAGTTCCAAGTCTTCAGCCACAGAGCAAACCAACGTTGCAACCAAATAAATTTCCGTCTAACCAACCTACGATAAAACCCCTTTCGAATCCGTCCCGACAACCATCACGTAGTCCTGTACGATTTCCTACGCACCAACCATCTTCGCAGCCTCGACATTCACCTACTTCACAGCCAAATGTCAAGCATCCAAGCTGTCAACCAAGAAACTTGCCTACCAATTTTCCCACAAGCCAGCCGCTGGTAAATATTCCCAGCGGACAGCCATCATCCATGCCTCGAAATTTCCCTACAAGTCAACCGTCTAAACAACCAGCGCGTCATCCATCTTTTCAACCCACCAACCAACCCCACAAAAGTCCGACTCATCAACCAACAATCATTCCAAGTTTTCGGCCGACGTCGCAGCCAAAGCATAAACCATCGATTCAACCTACTCGCCAACCTTTCCACTTACCAAGTGGGAGACCTTCGCATATTCCAACTTTGCAGCCAATCAAAAGGCCTTCTCTGCAGCCTATAAGGAAACCGACCAGAGTACCGTCTTCAAGACCCTCACGACAGCCCTTGCAACATCCCACTGTTTTACCTTCTTTAGTGCCCAGTAAGCAACCCAGGATTGTTCCAACTTCACAACCGCTATCTAAGCCGACTGAAATTCCTTCGCCAACTCCATCATATGATCCAACCGTACAACCTGTTATTGCTCCATCGGGCCAACCTTTCCATTTTCCTACATCTCAACCGAGTGAAGTGCCAATGAAAAAGCCAAGTGTTCAACCTTCTAGAACTCCTAACAGACAACCTACGTTACAGCCGATAAGTTCACCTCACTCTCATCCTTCAGCGCAACCAGGTAGACGACCCAGCTCGAAACCCCAAATTGCCCCCTCGACACTTCCTTCCGAACAACCACTCCATCAGCCGACAAGAAGTCCTTCAAGATCGCCCTATACAAAGCCAACGCGTCAACCCGGTGTCAGGTT
>CAIVNC010000025.1 GCA_903907165.1 Candidatus Buchananbacteria bacterium | reverse complement strand
CGAGGCAAGTGGATGGTTTGGACAAACGCCATCTTTCCTGTAATTTTGGCGGCTTTTGCCATTTCTTCCAATTATTATTTAGCTTTGTTTTTTGCCTTTAATTAGAGGCTTAGTGTTATCCGGTTATGATAAAAATATGCTTATTGATTGGCGGGGCGATGGTGATTACTTAAATTTTATAGAGCCAGAGCAAACCATTAGCTTTGTTGGCGAGTTTGAAAGTATTGATGATTATCATAGAAAAAAAAGAAAGACAGCCAAGAATATGTTTTTAATAGTAAGTAATTTTGTAATGGATTATTATCGCCTCATTGGAAAATTAAAACTTTCAAGATAATGAACATTTTTGCAGTATCATCGATGATTACGGCAATCACAACGATCCTGTTGGGTTCTTTTGTGTTGTTTAAAAACATAAAAAACAAACAGAATAGAGTTTGGTTTTTTGTAAGTTGCGCAATATTTATTTGGACCTTTAGTTTGTTTTGGTGTTTTCAGGATCAAACCGCATCTCAGGCTTTATTTTGGCAAAAAATGCTTTATTTGGGCACTACCTTGATACCCATTACTTTTTATTACTATAGTTGCCTGTTAACTGGCAAAGAAAAGAAAAATAGGATTTTACTTATAATTGGTTCAATCTTAGCTGTTTTATTTATAGTCCTATCATTTTTTACTGAATACTTAGTGGTTGGCATTGTGCCTAGAAATAGTATTGGTTATTGGGCGGTCACTTTTACTCCGATATACTATTTTTATCTCGTTTATTTTGTTTATTATGTGATTTCTTCCGTTTTGATTTTAAAGAAAGGGATAAGGGAAAATGAGGGAATTAAAAAAAATCAAATCAGATTTGTTTACTATGCCGCTCTTGTTGGATTTATTGGAGGTTCTTTTAATTTCTTACTTGATTTTGGTATTAATTATCCGATAGGTAATTTATTTGTATTTTTGTATACGGCCTTTATTACCTACGCCATCACTCGTTACCGCTTAATGGACATCCGGTCGTTAGTTAAGCGATCATCCGTTTTTACTTTGCTAGTATTCCTTATTACGGCAGTTATCGCCATGATTTCGGTTTTAGTTGGTTTGATTTTGGAATCGGTTTTTAGTATTAATTATCGTTGGCCGACTTATATTTTGACGGCCTTAATCCTCGTGGCCATTTTTGAACCGGTCAGGAATTTCCTAGAACGGATAACAGATCGGTTTCTTTTTGCTAAAGGCTATAATCCAGCCGATCTTTTATCTCAGATTAATGAAAAGACTTTTTCTATAGTTAGTTTCGACAAACTAGTAGCTTCAGTTTCAGAAATCTTAGTCAGCGCTTTCCATTGCCGTAATATCCTTGTTTCTTTAATAGATTCTGACGGCAAATTAAATCTGAGCTATCAATCTGGCTTTGATCTTAAGGTTGTTAAGCCGTTTTTGGCTGGCAAGGAAAAGGTTTTGTCTACTTATTTTTCCGACAGTCATAGTATTCAAGTCATTGATGAGCTTAAGGCAAAATTTGAAATGGGGGAGTATCAGCCCAAGGATAAAGAGTTGCTTTTTGGTTTGTATAATTTAAATATTGCCCTAGTCATTCCTTTGTTTGTCCAGAAAAGGCTTATTGGTATTATGACAATTGGTAATAAAAAATCTGGCGATCCGTATAGTCAGGAAGATATTAAGGTTTTAAAGATTGCCGCTGGTTCGGCCGCTATTGGTATTGAAAATGCTAGACTCTATAAAGAGGTTAGCGACTTTAATAAAAATTTGAAACAACAAGTTAATCAGCAGACCAAAGAAATTAAACTTAAGAATAATAATCTAGAAAAACAAGCCACTCATCTTAAAAAACTTTTGGTTATGCGTTCAGAATTCCTTGATATCGCCTCTCATCAGCTCAAGACGCCTGTTTCGGTTATTCTTGGTACCGCCTCGATGTTCAAGGAGGGTAGTATGGCTAAAATTTCCAAAGAACAGCAAGTTAAATTCGTGGATAATATTTTACAGAAGGCTAAAAAATTAAGATTGATTATTAATGATATTTTGCGGGCTTCGGAAATGGATACTGAAGAATTCAAGCTTGGTGCCAATGTGGTAAAACCTTTTTCTTTGAATGAGGTGATGGAAAATTTATACCAAGAATTTAAAATTGATGCTGAGGCTAGAGGATTAAAATTAGTTCTGACTAAAGCGTCTAAAGAAATTAGTTTGATTGGCGAAGAGGATTTATTTGCTCAGGCTGTTTCCAATTTGGTTGATAATGCCATCAAATACACGCCGAAGGGTGAGATTAAAATGTCTTTGAGTTTTGAAGCGAAGGAGGCAATGATTCAAATATCAGATAATGGCATTGGTATTCCAAAAGGTGATCAGAAAAAGATGTTTGATAAATTTGCTCGCGCCCAAAATGCCGTCAATATGTACACCGATGGTTCCGGCCTAGGACTTTTTATTGTTAAAAAGATTATTGAAGCTCACGGCGGACAAATAAGCTTTACTAGTCAGGAAAATAAGGGTACAATTTTTACTATAAAGTTGCCACTGGTTAAATCTAAAAAATCGTAAACATATGATTACCGCCAAAAAACCAATAATTCTTTTTGTGGAAGACGAAGTTAATCTCGTGGATCTTTATCATTTAATTTTTGAAGATCACGGCTATGATTTTCTTTCCACAAAGAGCATTGATGAAGCTTTGATGTTTTGTGAGCGGGAAAATATCGCCTTGGTTTTGTTAGATATTTTATTGCCAAGCAAATCTGGCCAGATGGAAAAAGTCGGTTTTGATTTCCTTAAAATTCTTAAGAAAAGTCCAAAAACTAAGAATATTCCAGTTGTGGTTTTGTCTAATCTAGACTCTTTTAGTGATCGCCGAGAGGGGTTAAAGTTGGGAGCCGATGATTATTTGTTTAAGTTGGATAGCACGCCATCCGAGACTTTTAAGCGAGTAGAGGAGGTTTTGAAGTTCTACAAGGATAAAACTAAGCCGAAAAAAGGTAAATCGTAGTCTTTTCTCTCATTATTTTGACATTAACTCCAAATCAAGTTAAAATAAGGAGGAAATCGTTTTTTAGGCTAGTTCAGCCTATTTTTAATTTTATAAGTTAACCCATATGGCTAACATTCAAAAAGTTATTGATTTAATCAAGAAAACCGGGGATAAAGTCGTTATTGTTAACGAAAATGGAGATCCAGATTATGTCTTAATGTCCCTCGCTGACTACGAAAACCTAGTTTTTGGCAAAGCGGAGGTTCGGGGCTTGACAGAAGGTGAACTTTTAGATAAAATAAATCGTGATATCGCTATATGGAAATCGGACCAAGAAATGGGTGATTTGCCCATAGATCAGTACAATTTTGCTCGAGAGATCGGGGATTATGGCGATTTTGAGGAAGAAACATCTAATTTTAGCGAAAATTTAGACAATGATCGCTACTATTTCGAGCCAGTGGAATAAGTGTAGATAACAGGGCTTGCAATATTTTTAATTTGTGTTAAAATAATTAGACTTTAAATTTATTTAATAAACCAGCGAGGTTTGGCTAAAACCTAGAAGCTCTAAAAAGGCTTCTTTGGGACCTCTCTAAAAGGATATATAACATGGCAGTAGCAACATTCGAAAGAACAAAGCCTCACGTAAATGTAGGCACCATCGGACACGTCGACCACGGCAAGACTACCTTGACCGCGGCTATTTTGAAAACCTTGACTGATAAGGGCTTTACCGCTCAAAGCAAGGGTGTCGAAGATTTGGACAAAGCTCCAGAATCAAAAGCTAGAGGTATTACTATCTCTACTGCTCACGTTGAATATGAAACAGCTAACAGACACTACGCTCACGTAGACTGCCCTGGCCACGCCGACTATATCAAAAACATGATTACCGGTGCTGCTCAAATGGACGGCGCTATTTTGGTCGTTGCTGCTACTGATGGTCCTATGCCTCAGACTAGAGAACACATTTTACTTGCTAGACAAGTAGGTGTGCCAAAGATGGTTGTTTTCATCAATAAAGTTGATATGGTTGATGATGAAGGCTTAATCGATTTGGTTGAAGAAGAAATCAGAGACTTGTTGACCAAATACGAATTTGACGGTGCTAACACTCCAATCATCCGTGGTTCAGCTTTGAAAGCTTTAGAAGGAGATGCTGCTAACCAAGATATCGTTTTGAAATTGATGGAATCTTTGGATACTTATATCCCAGAACCACAGAGAGCTACTGATTTACCATTCTTGATGCCTATTGAAGATATCTTCTCTATTGAAGGTCGTGGTACTGTAGTTACTGGTAGAATTGAAAGAGGTATCATCAAAGTCGGCGAAGAAGCTGAGTTGGTAGGACTTCGCGATACAGCTAAAACAGTTGTTACTGGCGTTGAAATGTTTAATAAGTCTTTGTCCGAAGGTAGAGCTGGCGATAACGCTGGTATTTTGCTCCGCGGTACTAAGAAAGACGATGTTGAAAGAGGTCAAGTTTTGGCCAAAATCGGTTCAATTACTCCTCACTCAGAATTCGAAGCAGAAGTTTATATTCTAAGCAAAGAAGAAGGCGGAAGACACAAACCTTTCTTCTCTGGTTATAAACCTCAGTTCTATGTTAGAACAACTGACGTAACTGGTGAAATCAAATTACCAGAAGGTCGCGAAATGGTTATGCCTGGCGACACTGTCAATCTGATCATTAACTTGGGTAAGACTGTAGCTATGGAAGAAAAGATGAAATTCGCTATTCGTGAAGGTGGCCATACAGTCGGCGCCGGTGTTGTAACCAAAATCCTTAAATAATTAAGTTAGTACATATTTCGTCTCGGGCAAATCCTTTAGAGGAATTGCCCGATGAGCGGAAATCAGAATAATTTGACCATTTAAAATGACAAGCAAAGTTGAAAAAACAGAAAACAGCAAGTCCCACCAGAGAATACGCATTAAAATTAAGGCGTATGATCATAAGATTATTGACAGTTCAGTCAAGAAAATCATGGAAACCTGCAGTCGCTTTGATTCTAAAGTAATCGGTCCAGTACCATTGCCAACAGAAAAAAAGAAGTACACTGTCAATCGCTCCACCTTTGTTCACAAAGATGCGAGAGACCAGTTTGAAATGAGAATCCATAAGAGATTGCTTGACATTATTGATCCGGATGCAAAAACAGTTGACGCCTTGATGAATTTGAATCTTCCAGCCGGCGTTAGCATCGAAATTAAGATGTAAGAAAGTTTGTTAAAATATTACAGCCCGATTCGGGCAAAGAATGAAGAAAGATCCTGCGTTAAATCGCTTAATAAAGGGGAAAACCTTCATTAGTTGCCAAGAGTCGATAAAGGAAAAACATTTTTAAAATTAACATGATAATTTATCCAGTCCGTTTTTCGGATTGAAGGATTAGAAGTGTCTGGTTTTACAAATGTAACCAGATTTTTTTGTTTCTGGATATTGCAAATCTGATGCCGCTTTAGAAACCTGTTTTGTAGGTCGGCATGAGAATTTGCAGTTTTCTGAACATAAACCATTAAACTGATAACCATGAAATTCATTTTAGGAAAAAAATTAGCGATGACCCAGATCTTCAAGGAAGATGGCACTGTTGTTCCTGTAACTGCAGTTTTAGCCGAAACCAACGTTGTAACTCAGGTCAAGACCAAAGAAAAAGACGGTTATGAATCCGTTCAGATTGGCTTTGGTCACCCAAAGAATTTAAAGAAACCTCAGATTGGCCACCAAAAAGGCATTGCTGAAGTCAAAACTATGCGCGAATTCCGTGTTGCCGCCAAAGATATGGGCGACATCAAGCGCGGTGATAAAGTGACAGTTGCCACTTTTGTCGCTGGCGATGGAGTTCAAGTCATTGGTTTTTCCAAAGGCAAAGGCTTTCAAGGTGTAGTTAAGAGACATGGTTTCCATGGCAGCATGGCTACTCATGGTCATAAAGATCAATTGAGAATGCCTGGTTCTATCGGTTCTACTGGTCCACAAAGAGTTTTCAAAGGACAGAGAATGGCTGGCCACATGGGCAATGAACAAATTACTGTTACTGGACTTGAAATAGTTGCTGTTGATGAAGCTAAAAACATTCTATATGTCAAAGGTGCTGTGCCTGGAGCTCGTGGTGGAATGTTGCTTATTTCTGGCAAAGGTGAAATTCAATTTGTTCGTGAAGAAACCAAACCTGTAATTGAAAAAACTGTTGTTGAAACTAAAGAAGAAGTAAAAGAAGAGATTGTTACTGAAAATATTGTTCCAACTGAAGAAGTCAAAGCCGAAGAACCAAAAGTTGAAGAGGCTAAGACTGAAGAAGTTGTAGAAAGCAATCAATAATTAAAGATAAATCGTAAGCATAAAATATGAAATTGCCGATTTACAATTCAAATGGTGAGAAAGTCAAAGATAAGGAAGTTAGTTCTGTTATTTTTGGTGCCAAGATCAATGTTGCCGTAGTTCATCAAGCTGTTGTCGCTCAGATGGCCAATGCTCGCGAAGTTTTAGCTGATACTAAAGATCGCAGCGAAGTCAGTGGTGGTGGCAAAAAGCCTTGGAAGCAAAAAGGCACTGGTCGCGCTAGACATGGTTCATCTCGTTCCCCAATTTGGGTCGGTGGTGGTATCACTTTTGGTCCAACTAATGATCGTAACTTCTCAGTCAAGATCAATAAGAAGCAAAAGCAATTAGCAATGGCTATGTGTATTTCTGATAAAGTTGCTGAAGAAACTTTTGTTACTTTTGAAAAAATGCCGTTAGATGATGGTAAAACTAAAACTTTAGTTGCTTGGCTTAAAGAAATCAAGACTAAGATGCCAAGCTTGGCAAAAAGCAAAAAGTATTTGATTATCACTTCTGAAGCTGATGAAAAAGTTATCCGCCCAACGATCAATACTAAGAATGCCAGAGCAATTACTGCTGATAGTTTGAACTGTGTTGATTTATTGAAGTACGATACTATTTTGGCTACCGAAGAATCTATTTCTAAGATTGAAAAGCATTATACTAAGATTAAGGAAAAGAAAAGTAAATAAATTTTGATATGAGCAATACGCCCAAGATTAAAAAAGAAAAGCCAGTCGCTATTGAAGCAGCTATTAGAAAGTATCGCAATACTGAAGGTGTTTTGGTTAGACCAATCGTAACTGAGAAATCAGGAAATTTGTCTCAGGTTAATCAATACATTTTTGAAGTTGCTGTTGCTAGCAATAAGATCAGAGTAGCTCAGGCTTTTGAAACAAAGTATAAGATCAAACCAGTTAGCGTTAATATTATCAAAACTATCGGTAAAGTAGTTAGACGCGGTAAAGTCGCTGGCGTAACCAAGACTCGCAAGAAGGCGATTATCACTTTGCCACAAGGTAAGACTATCAATGTTGCTGAAGTCGCTTAATAGTAAAAGAAATTTTTTCACATAAATATGGCAATCAAACTTTATAAACCAACAACCTCCGCTAGACGTCATGCTTCTGTCATGGTTACTTTAGGTATTTCCAAGAAAAGACCAGAAAAGAGTTTGATCGTTTCCGGCAAAAATCAGGCCGGTAGAAATAATCAAGGCAAGATTACCGTTAGACATCAAGGTGGTGGAGCCAGAAAAAAAGTTCGTATTATTGATTTCAAAAGAGATAAATTCGATATTCCAGCAAAAGTTGTAGCTATTGAATATGATCCAAACCGCAACGCTTCCATTGCTCTACTTAGCTACGCAGACGGTGAAAAGAGATATATCATTGCTTGTTCCGACTTACAAGTTGGCCAAACAGTGGTTAGCTCCCAGAAATTAACTGAACTAAAAGCTGGCAATCATATGCCACTCGAAGTTATTCCTCAGGGTATGTTCGTCTACAATGTAGAGTTGACTCCAGGACGAGGAGCTCAGTTAGCTAGAAGCGCTGGTAACTTTATTTCTTTGATGGGTATTGATAACGGCATGGCTCAGCTCAAGATGCCTTCCGGAGAAATCCGCTTGGTCCCAGCTGGTTGTATGGCTACTATTGGTACAGTAAACAATTCAGAATTCAAGAATATTCGTTGGGGAAAAGCTGGTCGTATGCGACATCGTGGCATCAGACCAACTGTCAGAGGTAAAGTTATGAATCCAGTGGATCATCCACATGGTGGTGGTGAAGGTAAGAATCCAATCGGTTTGAAATATCCAAAGACTCCGACTGGTAAGAAAGCCTTGGGCGTTAAGACTAGAAACAGACACTTGAGATCAAATGATTTGATCTTACAGAGAAGAAAAAACAAAAGAAAGAAGTAAGATAATAAGATAAATATTTAATTAAAGCGGAATTTTAAGCAAGACTATGGCTAGAAGCTTGAAAAAAGGACATTACGTCGACGAAAATTTATTAGAGAAGTTGGCTAAGGCCAAAAAGGGAGACAAGGGCATAATCAAAACCTGGTCTCGCCGATCTACTATTACTCCGGAAATGGTTGGTTTTAATTTTGCTGTGCATAACGGCAAAGATCATATCCCAGTTTTCGTTGTAGAAAATATGGTAGGCCACAAGCTCGGTGAATTTTCTCCAACCAGAAAGTTTGTTAAACATGGTGGTAAGATTCAAAAAGCCATTGAACAGGATAAGAAAAAATAATTAGACTATGGAAACTCAAGCTAAATTACAATCTATTAGAATCGCTCCGCGCAAGGTTCGTTTGGTGGCTGATGCCATTAGAGGACTTGGCGTTACGGAAGCTTTGGATCGCCTGAAATTTACTTATAAAGGCTCAGCTTTGCCTATGATCAAATTGGTCAACTCAGCTGTCGCTAATGCTGTAGAAAATTACGGCTTAGAAAAAAGCAATTTGTTTATCAAGGCTATTACCGTCGATGGCGGCGTTACCTTGAAGAGATGGATGCCAAAAGCTTTTGGCCGTGCTACCCCGATTCTTAAGAGATCTTCTCACATTATTGTTACCTTGGGCGAAAGAGTTCCAACGACTGATATTAAGAAGAAAGAAAAGGTTTCTGGAGATGATATTGTAAAATTAGGCAACTTTGATGAATTGAAAGCCTTGGAAGCCAAGAACGCTGAAAATACAGAAGATAAGAAAGACGAAAAAACCAAGAAAATAAATAAAGAAAGTTCTCCGAAAAAAGGTTTTGCAAAAAATATATTTAATAGAAAGTCCGGTTAATAATAAAATATGGGTCAAAAAGTACATCCAAAAGCCTTCCGGTTAAATATCAATAAGACTTGGGACTCCAAATGGTTTGCCGAGCCTAAAGATTTCATCAACTACCTGAAGCAGGATATCAAAATTAGAAAATTTGTTTTAAACAAGCTCAAAGAAGCGGGCGTGTCTAAAGTTGAAATTGAAAGAGCTAATAACTCAGTCACTTTGAACATTCACGCAGCCAAGCCTGGTATTATTATTGGACGCGGAGGCCAGGGCGTTGAAGATTTGAAAAAGCAAGTTCATAATGAATTCTTGAAAGACGCTTTCAGCCGCAAGAAAGGCATCAAGACAATCAATATCAACATTCAAGAAGTTGAAAGACCGGCCTTGGAAGCCAATATCGTCATGAATCAGATTATTGCTGACTTGGAAAAAAGAATTCCTTTCCGCCGTGCCGCCAAGCAAGCTATTAGCCGATCAGAAAAAGCTGGCGCCAAAGGTATTAAGGTCATTGTTTCTGGACGTTTGAATGGAGCAGAAATTGCTCGTGAAGAAACTTTTTTCTCTGGTAAGATTCCATTACATACGCTAAGAGCTGATATTGATTACGGCCGAAACGCCGCTCACACTATCTACGGACTTATCGGTGTCAAGGTTTGGATCTACAAAGGTGAAATCTTCAATAAGAAAGAAAGAGCAAAGAAGGAAGAACAAGAGCAAGTTAAGAAAAATGTTAGAGTTAATAAGTAATTATTAAGATATGTTAGCGCCAAAAAAGCTGAAAAGAAGAAAACAACATCGTCCAAATCCTCAGGGTCCAGCTACCACTAATCTTGAAATTTCTTTTGGTCAATTCGGCCTTAAAGCTATGACTAAAGGTTGGATTACTGCTCAACAGATTGAGTCCGCTAGAAGAGTTATCACTAGATATACTAAAAAAGGCGGTAAGACTTGGATCAGAATTTTCCCTCACCAACCAATCACTCAAAAGGGCAGTCAGTCTGTCATGGGTGGCGGTAAAGGTGTGCCGGAATATTATGTCGCTCCAATTAGACCAGGAACTGTTATTTTTGAAATGGCTGGTGTAACTTTGGAAGCAGCAACTGAAGCGTTAAATTTGGCTGGTTATAAATTACCCGTTAAGACTAAATTCATTGTTAAGGAATAGCTATGGAAATCAAAGAATTGCAAACAAAAAACATTGCAGAATTAAGCCATCTTTTGGAGGAATCCAGAATTAAGTTGGATGATTTGAAATTCAAGGCTGCCCAAGGCAAATTGAAGAATATTCGCGAGATCAGAGTGACTAAGAGAGGCATTGCTACTATCTTGATGGTTTTGAAAATAAAAGTTAAGGCAGAAACAAAATAAAAAATATGTCAGAAAACACTAAAAAAATCATCAGAAAGTTCAAAGGCGAAGTTATATCCGATAAAATGGATAAAACTATCGTGGTTCGAGTTGACTCTTTGAAGGTTCATCCAAAATATAATAAGAGCTATAAAACTAGCAAAAATTATAAAGTCCACGATGAAGAAAATAAGCACAAAGTCGGAGAGGTTATCGAATTTGTTGAATGCCGACCAATGAGCAAGGACAAGAACTGGCGCGTCATCTAGTTAAAATAGTCATCTAGTAATAAAAATATGATACAATTAAGATCAATGGTAAAATCAGCTGATAACACCGGAGCCAAGAAATTGTGCGTGATTAGAGTATGGGGCGGTTATCAAAAGCGTTTCGGTTACATGGGTGACATCATCACTGCTTCCGTTAAAGAAGCTGCGCCACATAGCATGGTCAAAAAAGGTGACGTAGTCAGAGCGGTAATTGTTCGCACTAGAAAAGAAAATAGAAGAGCTGACGGATCTTATATTAGATTTGATGACAATGCTGTCGTAATCATTGATCCAAAGAACAAAGAAATGAAAGGCACTAGAATCTTTGGACCAGTAGCTAGAGAATTAAGAAACTTAGGCTACCAGAAGATTATCAGCTTGGCCCCAGAAGTATTGTAAAGCAAGATATAAATATAATATTGATATGAAAATAAAGACAGGAGACAAAGTAAAAATTTTAGCCGGCAAGGACCGTGGCAAGACCGGAAAGGTCATGCAGGTTTTCGTTAAGGACCAGAGATTGGTTGTTGACGGATTAAACTTGCTGATTAAACACCAACGCCCTCAACGCCAAGGTGAAAAAGGACAAAGAATCCAATTTCCAGCTCCTCTAAATATTTCCAATGTAGCACTGATCTGCCCCAAATGCGGTCATGCTACCAGAGTTGGTTACAAAGTAGTAGCCACCGAGGTCAATAAAGAATCAGGTAAAAAAGTCAGAAACGTAAAATCACGAATCTGCAGAAAATGCCAAGAGGCTATCTAAAGGCCCACAGCTAAATTATAAAAACTATGAAATCTAGACTATACGACAAATACAAAAAAGAAGTAGCTCCAGCTCTGAAAGAAAAGTTGGCTATCAAAAACGTCATGGCTGTTCCAAAGGTTATGAAGGTTTGTTTGAACGTGGGTATTAACTCTCGTCAGACCGAAAGTGGTTACTTGGATATGGTGGAGAGCACTTTGACTAGAATTACTGGTCAGAAGCCTGTCCGCACTAAGGCTAAGAAAGCTATTTCTGCCTTCAAAGTCAGAGAAAACATGGTTGTCGGCGTTAAAGTCACTTTGCGTGGTCAAAAGATGTATGATTTCTTAGAAAAGTTAATTGACATTTCTATTCCTAGAATCAAAGATTTTAGAGGCTTGAAGGTTTCAAATATCGATGAAAATGGCAGTCTTTCTCTCGGCTTCAAAGAAAACAGTGTTTTCCCAGAAATCAAGGCTGAAGAAATGGAAAGAACCCATGGTTTGCAGGTCAATATTATGACCAATGCCGGGGATTATGAAGCCGGTCTGGAATTATTTAAGTTATTGGGATTCCCTTTTCAAAAATAGTTAAATTATAAATATGGCTACAGAAGCTCAGATCGCAAAATCAAATAGAAAGTCTAAATTTCCAGTCAGACATGTCAATCGTTGCTGGAGATGTGGTCGCCGTCATGGTTATATGAGAGAATTCTCTTTGTGCAGAATTTGTTTCAGGGAATTGGCGAATAACGGACAGATACCTGGAGTAACTAAGTCTTCTTGGTAATTTGGCAATAAATAAATTATTAAAATATGACAGATCCAATCGCAGACATGCTCACTAGAATCAGAAATGCTGCCACTACTAAAAAAGAGGCAGTAGAGATTCCTTTTTCCAAAATCAAGTTAGAAATAGCTAGAATTTTAAAGAAAGAGAATTTTATCGATTCTTATGAAGAATTAAAGAAGGACTCCGAAAACAAATTCGGCGGGATTTTGGTGAACTTGAAATATCAAGATGGTCAGTCTGCTATTACTAGTATTCAAAGAGTTTCTAAGCCTGGTCGCCGTGTTTACGCTTCAGTTGAAGATTTGCCAAGAGTTTTAAACGGCTTGGGCGTTGCAATTATTTCTACACCAAAAGGATTGATGACTAATCGTGAAGCCAAGAAGGCTGGTTTGGGTGGAGAAGTTATGTGTGAAATTTATTAATTTGTAATCGTTATATATGAGCAGAGTAGGCAAACAAATAATTATCATACCGAGCGGAGTTGAAGTCAAGCAAGACGGCAATGTTATTGTTGTTAAAGGACCAAAGGGTCAATTGATGCAAGAATTACATAAGCAAGTCAGAGTAGAAATTGCTGACGGTAAGATTTCGGTTAAGATTGAAAACGAAAACGACAAA
The DNA here is from genome assembly GCA_903907165.1 of Candidatus Buchananbacteria bacterium. GTDB lineage: Bacteria > Patescibacteriota > Patescibacteriia > 2-01-FULL-39-33 > 2-01-FULL-39-33 > CAIVNC01. The sequence continues at coordinate 6,974 of CAIVNC010000025.1, read as the reverse complement.
TCTCAAAGAGCTTTGTGGGGTTTGTTTGCTGTCTTGATCAAAAATATGGTTACTGGCGTCACTGCTGGATTCACCAAAGATCTAGAAATTAATGGTGTTGGTTTCAAGGCTATTGTCATGGGAAGAGTTCTTAATTTAAGCGTTGGTTTTTCCCATAAAGTTGATTTTAAGATTCCAGATGGCATTGAAATAAAAGTTGAGGGTAATAAGATTTCTGTTAGCGGTTTTGATAAACAATTAGTTGGAGAAACTGCCGCTCAGATTAGAAAGACCAAAAAACCTGAACCATACAAAGGCAAGGGTATTAAATATGCTACCGAAAAGATCCGCCGCAAGGCTGGTAAGGCAGCAGGTGCCAAAAAGTAAGATAAAATATGGACAAGAACAAAAATAAAAATTTATTGAAAATCAGACGTCACGCTAGAGTCAGAGCCAAAATTTCTGGCACCACTCTAAGGCCTAGATTGACTGTTTTCCGCAGCTTGAAGCATATCTCTGTTCAAGTTATTGATGATACCAAAGGCAAGACTTTGTGCTCTGCTTCTGATAAAGAAGCCGCTGGCAAAAGCCCAATGGAAAAAGCTGCTATGGTTGGTAAAATGATTGCTGAAAAAACTTTAGCTCAAAAAATTAGCTCAGTTGTTTTTGATAAGGGAGCCTTTAAGTTCCATGGCCGAGTTAAGGCTTTGGCTGATGGTGCTAAAGAAGCTGGATTAAAAATTTAATTTTACATATGGCAGAAAAAGACACTAGAAGAAAAAGTTTTAAACCACGCGAAGAACAATCTGAGTTCGCTCAGCATATTGTTGATATTGCCAGAGTTACTAGAGTTATGGCCGGCGGTAAAAGAATGAGATTCCGAATCTGCTTGGTTATTGGTGATCGCAAAGGCCGTGTCGGCATGGGCGTCGCTAAGGGTAAAGACGTTAGTATCGCTACTGAAAAAGCTTTTAAGAAGGCTGAAAAGAATATCATCAAAGTCGCCTTGGTTAATGGCACTATTGCTCATGAAGTTTTGATCAAAAATGGCGCTTCCAAGATTTTATTGAAACCAGCTCCTCAAGGTACTGGTGTTATCGCCGGTGGTGCTTGCCGTATCGTTTTCGATTTAGCAGGTATCAAAAATATTGTTTCCAAGGTTTTAGGTGGTAATAATAAGATTAACAATGTTAAGGCCACTATTGAAGCTTTGACATTATTAAAGAAAAGACCAGTTAAAGAAGTTAAAAAAGAGACCGTCAAGGTAGAAGTTGAAAAAGAAGTTGTCGCTGAGGTCAAATAAAATAATTTATTTCCGATAAAATTTATATGTCATTAAATCTATCCAACTTAAAACCGGCCAAGGGAGCCACTCATAAACGCAAAGACATTGGTCGTGGCGGTAAGAGAGGTTCTTATTCCGGCAAAGGCATGAAAGGCCAAGGTTCTAGAAGCGGTGTTTCCGGTTTAACAGCTTTGGGTATGAAACAGATTTTCATGAGCGTTCCAAAGACTCGCGGTTTCAAGAGCTTAAAGCCAAAATTGGAAGTCATTAATCTTTCTGAAATTGAAAAGAATTTCAAAGCTGGCGATATCGTTGATGCTAGAAAGATGATTCAGGCTGGAATTGTTAGAACTGCCGCTAATGGAATTAAGGTTTTGGCCACTGGTTCTATTTCAAAGAAATTGACCGTTCGAGCTGATGCTTTTTCTGCTAAAGCTAAGCAGGCTATTATCGATGCTGGTGGAGAAGTATTCGAACCAAAGAAAGTTGAAAAGGCGGCTCCAAAAAAATCTCAAAAAAAATAAAAATATATGTTTGAAAAATTAGCTCAAATTTGGAGGGTTAAAGAGTTAAGAGGAAGCGTATTCTTTGTCCTGGCCATGTTGGTGGTTTTTCGTATCGCTGCTCACATTCCAGTTCCAGGTGTTAATGTTGCTGCGATTAAGAGTCTTTTTGATAGTAATCAATTATTGCAGCTCATCAATATCTTTTCTGGCAGTAGCATGGAAAAGTTTTCTATCGTCATGTTGGGCGTTGCTCCATATATCACTGCTTCTATTATTTTGCAGTTGCTTACTATGGTTGTCCCAAGCTTGGAAGCTTTGTCTAAAGAAGGGGAATACGGCCGTAATAAAATCAATAGCTGGACTCGTTGGCTAACTATTCCTTTAGCTTTGATGCAATCTTTTGGTATGATCACTTTGCTTCGCCAATCAGGCGGCGCTTCGTTGATTAATTTCTCTTCTTTGCAATTAATTTTGGCCATGTTCTCCATTACTGCCGGCACTGTTTTCTTGATGTGGATTGGTGAACTTATTTCTGAAAAGAAAATTGGCAACGGTATTTCATTACTCATTTTTGCTGGTATTGTTTCTCGTTTGCCTAGTCAGGTCACCACTTCTGTCAGCACTTTTGACGCTTCTCAGATTGTTAATATGATTATTTTTGGCGTCATTGCCTTAATTACTATTGCTGCTGTTGTTATCGTGACTGAGGGTCAAAGAAACATTGCTGTCACTTATGCCCGCCAAATGCATGGCAATAAAATGACAGGTGGTTCTACTACTTATTTGCCACTGAGAGTTAATCAAGCTGGTGTTATTCCAATCATCTTTGCTATCTCTATTATTCTTTTCCCGCCAATGATTGCTCAGTTTTTTGTCCACGCTAAGACCGCCTGGATTGTCGGTGGCGCTGAGTATATTATCAGATTATTCCAAAATCAAGTTTTCTATGGAGTTATCTATTTTGTCTTAGTCGTAGCTTTCACTTATTTCTATACTGCTGTTATTTTCCATCCAGATCAAATTGCTGAGAATTTGCAGAAGCAAGGCGGTTTTATTCCTGGTATTCGTCCAGGAAAGAGTACGGCTGAGTATTTGCAAAAAGTGGTCACTAGAATCGTTTTGGCTGGCGCTTTGTTCTTGGGCGCAATTGCTGTCCTACCTCTTGTTACGGCTGCTCTCACAGGCACTAAGAGCCTTGTGGTTGGTGGTACAAGCCTACTAATCGTCGTCTCCGTGGTTATCGAAATTGTTAACCAGGTCAACGCTCAACTCTCAATGAGAGATTACGATAAAATTTAAAAAGTTAGATATAAAAAAATCTCGGCTATTAACCGAGATTTTTTTATTCCTTATATATTGTTGTCATCCCCGAGCCGTCGGGGATCCATACCTTGAAAAAAGAGATATGTATTTTGAATTCGCATGTGTATTTTTCTCCCCCTTACCAAGGGGGAGCTAGAGGGGGTTTGCCGAGGCTAGTGGAAATTTGATTCCTTCCCAGTTCATCTTTCGCCGCTTTTTTAGAAAAAAAGCCGGCACCAAAAAACTATCAAGCTACGGGGAATTTAACGCTACAGAAATCTAAAACCTAACATAATTTCTAAACTCGCTCTGCTGAGCTCAAACAATAGAAATTAAGTAGGGGTTTTAAATTTCTTTCGCCTTAAAAAATTCCCCTGATGCTTGGGGATGCGGGTTAGCTCAATTAAGGGTCTGTGGATAACTTTTCCTTGCCTAAAGTGGCGAGGGGGGGGTAAAATGAAGGTAATTAATTAAGTAATAAACAAATATGGGAGAAAAAGAAATGGGTGAAGGAAGATTAAATAATATAGAAGCTGAAATTGCTGCCTATGCTGAAAAACCACTTCATGATGATATGAAAAAATATGGTGTTAAAGAACATTCAGATCCAGAAATAGATAAGATACTTAACGAGTGCAGTGAAGACGCAGTTAAACGTTATCGAGAAGCCAAAGAATATTTATCCAGTAAAAGTGATGAAGAATTAACAGAAATAATAGAGCTTGGCCAAAGTGTTAGAAAAGGATTTTTAGACGAAGCAGATTCTATCGTCAGTCAGTTTATAGTGACATCAGAGTTTAAAGCCAATGTAGCACAAGCTATATTAGATGAGAGAAAAGCAGAAAAATAAAAAAATCTATTCACCAGTTAAAATCCGTCATCTGACGGATTTTATGTTTATTGGCTGTTTTTTGTTTTATTTTGAGAAATCAGGTACAATAAAGCTAGTAAATCATAGCTTTTTTGGTATATGGCTAAAATTAAAAAAATAGCTAAAAATAAACAAAATATTAAGGTTATCGTCATGGGACCGCCGGTTTCTGGCAAAGGAACTCAGGCTCGGCTTTTGGCCGAAACTCTTGATATTCCCCATGTTTCCGTTGGCCAACTTTTGCATGAAATTGCTAGGGACAAAAAACACCCTTTGGCCGAAGAAGTGGCTAAATATGTGAATGCCGGAAAAATGATTCCCGATGAGGATCTAGTCAATAGTTTAATCAGACAGCGAGTGCGACAAGACGATTGTCAGGATGGCTATATTCTAGATGGGTATCCTCGTTCAATTGGTCAGGCCAAATTTCTAGCTGAGAATCTTTCTTTTAATTATGTTTATTTGATTAATGTTAGTGATGAGATAATTATTGAGCGAGTTGTTGGCCGTCGAGTTTGTCCCAAGGGACATTCTTGGCATTTGAAATATTTACCTACTAGACGTGCTGGTATTTGCGATATTTGTGGTGGTAAGTTATTTCAGCGCAAGGATGATACTAAAAAAATTGTCCAAGATAGACTGAAAATTTATCATGAGGAAATGGATAAGATTATTAGTTTCTATCGTCGCCAAGGATTGCTTGTTAAGATTAATGGTGATCAGCACGTGGAGGAAGTTTTCCGCGATACTGTAAAAGTCGTAGTTGATGATTTGTTAAAGAAATAAATTTATGCCAGTTAAATTAAAATCAAAAGAAGAAATAGCAATTATGCGTGAGGGTGGTAAAATTTTGGCCACTGTGGTTGATGCCGTGATGAAAAAAATCAAAGCCGGAGTCAGTACTATGGAGCTTAATGAATTTGCTGAACAAATGATTAAAGATCATGGCGCAAAACCGAGCTTTAAAAATTATAAGACGGCCTGGGCTTCGACACCTTTTCCGTCAGCTTTATGTATTTCTATAAATGAAGAAGTGGTCCATGGAATTCCCAAGGCTGACAGAATTATTAAATCTGGTGATGTGATTGGAATTGATTGCGGTCTAGAATATAAAGGTTTATACACCGATATGGCTAAAACCAAAATTGTCGATAGAAATAAGGATAAGCGCGCAGCGCAAATGGTTAGTATTACCGAGGAAGCTCTGACTAAGGGCATTAAGAGAATTAAGCCGGGACGAAGGCTTAATGAAATTTCTAAGGCGATTCAGGATCATATTGAGAGTCATGGCTTTGCCGTGGTACGTCAGCTGGTTGGCCATGGCGTCGGTTTTGCTGCTCACGAAGAGCCACAGGTGCCAAACTATGAAGATCCTCAATTTGGCAAGTTGATTTTGAAATCCGGTATGACCTTGGCTATCGAGCCTATGGTGACTATGGGTGATTGGCCGGTAGAGACGCTTAAGGATGGCTGGACAATCGTGACGGAAGACGGCAGCTTGTCGGCTCATTTTGAACACACGATAGCTGTGACCGATAGGGGTTATGAAATTTTAACGAAACTTTAATTTTTTAAATTACATGAAAATCTTGGCGATTGATTACGGTGATGTAAAGGTTGGTTTGGCTTTTGGTGATACGGAGTCAAACTTTGCTTCACCTTATAAAATTATTAAGGGTGAAACACGAGAAAATTTACTAGAGGAATTGTCGATTATTTGCCAAAAGGAATGGATCGGTAAGATTATCGTGGGTATGCCGATGCATGATGAATCCAAATTTTCTAGCGTCCAGATGGATAAGGTTAAAGGATTTATTGAACAACTCAAGGCCAAAATTGACCTGGAAGTGGAAATTGTTGATGAAAATCTTTCTACTGGCCAAGCTCAAAAACTAATCGGAGGCAAAGGTGATGATGACGCGGTGGCAGCGATGATTTTGCTTCAAGATTATTTTGATCGGCAGTAATTTGTTTTAACTTTTGTGTCTACGATACTCACCAATGGCATAGTGCTCAGATGTCAGCCGCATAAAGATTATGACGGCGAGTATTTTATTTACACGAGCGATCTTGGCAAGATTATGGCTATTGCTACTGGCGCCAAGCGCCCTGTGTCCAAGATGAATCCTCATTTGTCTCAGTTGGCCGAGGTAGAACTAATGATCGCTCATGGCGAAGTGTATGAGCGCTTGGCTAGCGTTAGGATCAAGACTGGCTATCGCCGTATCTCTGGAAATCTCACGGCCATGGCGGTGGCTAGTTATTTTTTGGAAGTCGCCGATGTTTTAATTCGGTTTAATTATCCTGATCAGGAAGTTTTTGAATTGTTAAAAAGTTTTCTGAGTGAGCTTGATGGTGCTAAGTCCAATGAAGAATATCTTTTAATTTTAAATCGCCATCTTTTTGAATTATTAAAAGTTTTGGGCTATGAGCCGAGCATCTCGGCCAAGAATCAGAGGCAACTTCTCAGGGACTTGAATCGTCTGGCAGGGGAGACGGCCGAACGGAAAATCAATAGCTTTGACTTCCTGGAACGTCTAATTTTTAGCTAAATTTAGCCAAAATAAAAACCGCTGACTCGACTTATTGAGTTGGCGGTGTTTTTGATGTCTCTTTTTTCCGGTCGTGATAAACAATCACGCAGGTGGAAATAATGGTTAATATTCCAATGATCTCTGAGGCATGAGATGCCGAAGAAAATTTCAAAATTCCATTGACATAATCGGCGTTGACTATTAGATAGATGCCCCAAATGAAAGTAAAAATCGATTGGGTGAAAATACGGAGGAACGTCTTTACAAAGTTCATGGCGATTTCCTTTCATGTGACTAAATGTACCACTTATAAAATATCAAATTATGGCATTTTTGTCAATTTTGTAAGTGAGCTCTTTGGTTTGCCTAAAATTTGTTTATTTGTTATAATTTATGCATTAAATAAGGATTTAAACATTATGGAACAAGTATCAATTCTCCAAACTGCCGGACTAGCTGGACAGGAAGTTAAAGTTAGAGGCTGGGTTCACACTAGG
>CAIVNC010000024.1 GCA_903907165.1 Candidatus Buchananbacteria bacterium | reverse complement strand
GTCCACCCTGAAAAATCTCTTATTAGTTAGAGAAAAATAAAAAGCTCAGGGTGCATTGCGCCTGAGCTTTTTTTGATATAATTAAGTTATGAAAGAATTAGAAACAAAATTAATTGCTTGGCAGAAGACCGCGCTTGCGCAGCCATATTTTAGTTTTGTCCAAAAATTATTTTTGCAATTTAGCGAAGCAGAAATTTATTTGGTTGGCGGTGCTGTTCGCGATTTGATTATCGGTCGAGAGACCAAAGATTTTGATTTTGTAATTCGCAAAGTTAGCGCCAAGGATTTGGAAAAATTCTTAAGTGAAAATGGCAAAGTAAATCTAGTTGGAAAGAGCTTTGGTGTCTTTAAATTTGTCCCTATTTTAGAAGAAAACGGAGAAAGTTCTACAAATTCGGATGAAAGTTCCACGGAAGCAATTGATATCGCTTTACCCCGCACTGAACACGCTGGCATGTCTGGCGGCTACAAAGATTTTGAAATTCAGAGCGATAAAGATTTGCCAATTCAAGAAGATTTGAGCCGTCGTGATTTTACGATCAATGCTTTGGCTTGGGATTTGAAAAATAAAAAACTAGTTGATGAATTTAATGGGTTAAAAGATTTGAAAGAAAAAACTATCAAAGCTATCGGTGATCCAGCCACTAGATTTCAAGAAGATTATACTCGCATGCTTCGCGCCATTCGTTTTTCTTGTCAGTTAGATTTTATGATCGAAGGTAATACTTTAATTTCGATCAAAGATAAGGCGGTAAAAATTGCTACGATTCCAGGCGAGCGCATTGGCGAAGAATTTTCCAAAATAATCATGTCTGATCGCGCGGAAGATGGTGTTAGATTAATGCAACAAATTGGCTTGTTAAAAATTTTAATTCCAGAACTTGATAAGGGTGTTGGCGTTGGTCAGAATAAAGAACATATCTACGAAGTTTTTGAGCACAATGTCAGAGCACTTGGTGCAGCAGCGGAGCGTAAATTCAAATTAGAAGTTCGTCTCGCGGCTTTATTTCATGATATTGGTAAGACGGCGGCCAAAGAAGGTGATGGACCGACTTCGACTTTTTATAATCACGATTCTATCGGTGCAAATCTCACCAAGAGTGCACTCAAAAAATTATCCTTCTCTAATGATGTGATAAATTACGTTACTCATCTGGTGCGTTATCACATGTTTTATTATGCGCTCGACACGGTAACTGATTCAGGAGTACGACGTTTACTTAATCGCTTGGGCAAAGAAAATATTGAAGACTTTATTAATCTGCGCATCTGCGATCGACTCGGTATGGGTCGGCCAAAAGGCAAGCCGTGGAAATTGATGCAGTTGGAAAAGAGATTTAAAGAAGTTCAACTGGATCCGATTACGCCGAAGATGTTGGCACTCAATGGTACTGAGTTGATGGAACTTCTCGGTATTGAGCCTGGACCAATGGTCGGATTAATCTTAAATGCTCTCTTGGGAGAAGTGCTCGATGATCCGAAGCGCAATGATAAAGACTATTTGAGCGGGCGGGCGAAGGAGTTGTATCTTTTGCCGGCCGAAGAACTGAGAAAGTTGAATCCCGATGTCCAGTTTTATGAAGAAGAAAGAAAAAGAATGTTGCACAGTGAAAATAAAAAATAAAAAACCGCCGTTGTTGCTGGCGGTTAGGAACTGGAGAGTAGTCTTTGGAAGATCAGGGTCGATCGATGTGAGTGATATTTTCGGCATCGAACAGTGATGTCCAAATATTCTTCGGGAGCTTAGAGCCACTGAGAAAACTATCAATCACTCGATCAAAGGTCTGCTCCATGATTTCTTGGACTTCTCGACTGGAAAGGGTGGTGACCGTGGATTCTATTTGGGCCAGGCCGGATTCTTGAACGATACGATCGGAGATTTTGATCGGTTGAACGCTATCGGTTCTTAATCTGACTCCCTTCTTGATAACGCCAGTGGTGATATTGAACTCATCACCTTCAATGAAGATGGCCTCGGTGTCATTGCGCCGGAATGGCGCAACGGTAATCTTGAAAAGATTTTTGCTTTCAATAACCTCGTAAAAATATCCCAACCTGTAGACCAGCTGAGCATAGGCTAGCTCGATCTTTTTCTCATCTTGCGGGGTTGCTCTCGGTGGAATAGACATGAATATTCTCCTTTTGGTTTGATGTGACAGAACAAGATAACAAAACAGTAACAAAATAAGGGTAAAAAGTCAATACTATCTTAGGCTGTCATCCCCGAGCCGCCCTGCTTCGCTGAAGCTACGCGGAGGCGAGTCGGGGATCCATACCTTGTAAAAAATCAATCGCATTTAGAATTTGGATTCCAGATATTTTAACGATTACATTAAAATTCTGGAATGACAACTTAAATAATAAAATTAACAAATATAATAATTTATGAAATTGGAACCAACTAGCATAAAAATTACCGAAGAACATCAAGGTCAGCGCCTTGATCATTTTCTAGTGGAATTGAAACCGGAAATGTCTCGCACTCAAATCCAGAAATTAATCAAAGAGGAATTGATTTTGGTTAATGGTAAGCCGTCAACCGTTCATTGTTTTCTGAAGGCTGATGATGAAATTCAGATCAGAGACAAAGATACGACCGTCAAAGAGATTAAGCCGATCAAGAAAGTTAGCAATGCTAAAAAAATCGAAGAAGTTAAGGAGTTATTTGCTCAAGTTAAAATCGTTTTTGAAAATGATGACTTCTTAGTAATTGAAAAACCATCAGGACTGCTTGTTCATGCGGCTCCTGGCAACGATTCTTTGACGTTAGTTGATTGGCTTCTTGGAATTCATCCTGAGTTATCAAAGATTGGTGAAGATCCAGAAAGACCTTCTATTGTTCATCGTCTCGACAAAGAAGTTTCGGGACTGATGGTCATTCCAAAAACTCAAGACTCGTTTGATTATTTCAAAAAACTATTCAAGATCAGAGCTTTGGATAAAAAATATACAGCGCTGGTTGATGGTGATGTTATTGCTGACGAAGGAGCGATCGATTTTCCAATTTCCAGATCCAAAACTAAGCCGGGACTTTTTGCAGCTAGACCAAATAACCAAGAAGGCAAGACAGCCCTCACTAATTTCTTTGTCACCAAGCACTACAAGAACTACACTTTGCTTCAAGTAGAGATTATGACTGGCCGTACTCATCAAATCAGAGTCCATTTGTCAGCTTATGGCTATCCAATTGTTGCCGACCCTCTTTATGGCAAGGAAACTAAGGTCAAACCTGCTAGAATTTTCTTGCATGCTAGCCGCTTGGCTTTTGTCGGTCCAGATGGCAAGAATTATGAGTTCCAGAGCCCCTTGCCGAAGGAACTGAGCTTCTTTTTGCTAGCTCTAAAAGACGTTTAAATTAGTCTTGCCAAAACAGGTTTTTTCTGTTAGAATACAGGAGTAATAAATTTACGAATTAATAATTTTTTGTATGGGTTTACCTTCCAAAAGAAGAACAGCTTCTTCTAAAAAGAGACGTGCGTCTCATTTCGCTATAACTCCAGTCGCTTTGGCTAAATGCCCTCAATGTGGTAAAGCTGCTTTGGCTCACCACGCTTGTGAATTCTG
>CAIVNC010000023.1 GCA_903907165.1 Candidatus Buchananbacteria bacterium | reverse complement strand
TTGATTAACAGTAGATGTCGATGCTTTGTTATTAAAAGTATTCCAATCAGCTGATGTTAATAACCCAGTCTTAGTGGCTGAAGAGGTCGCAGCACCAGCAAATCTTATATCCCAATTGGTATTATCTGTCGTTGTTGACCAGCCAGTGATGGTCGTCCAAGAACCGACACCATTAGCATCAGAGGTTAATACTTTACCGACAGACTGAGTGCCATCAACTATACGAATACTGCCAGCCACTGTTAATTTCTGATCTGGGGTTGTCGTACCAATGCCAACACTGCCAGCGAAAAAATTCCTATTAGAATCAGAATAAACGCCAAAAACAGAACCATTTGCATAGACACCAGCATTAAGATTGGCATACCCCAATATTCCAAAATTTCCACTCCCACTAGTTCCATAAACACCATATCCAAAAACCGAGGAGCCCTTAACTCCAACTCCGGTCATGTACCCAGAATTATCACTTCCATAGACACCTGCGGAGTTATTAGCATTGCCCAACGATCCAGAGAAATAAGTAGCAGAAATTCCAGAAACTGCCGTTCCAGTAGCTGAAACTGAATTAATATCCAACTTGGCAACTGGATTAGCTATGCCGATTCCAACATTACCGGAACTATAAAAAATATTAGAACCATTATTTGACCATTGAGAGGAAATTATTCCCAAGCTAGAAGTAGAAACAAAATTATAACCAGTACCGTTGCCCATCAAGAGCTTGCCATTTGGAGCAGTGGAAGTGCCAGTTCCGCCCTTTGCCACTGATAAAACCGTAATTTTTGGTTCATAAGTAGCTACAGCATTGGCAATTGTTAAATATGTTGTTGAAGCAGCGTTTATTGCTCGAGCATTGGTGAAATATAAATTACTGCCACTCTCTGGAACAATGGCCGTGTTTAATGTTTGCCAAGTCTTATCTCCTCGCCAATATTGAGAATTTGTTCCAGGCACAATTATTGGCTCACCGGAACCACCTCCACTAAAGCCAAGGGTGCTAGTTGAAACCCATTGAAATCCAGAACCAGTCGACTGCAATAATTGACCATTAGTTCCAGCTGAACCGGCTGAATTTAACAAAGCTCCGGTTAGTTGTGTGTTGCCAACTACCGTTAATTTATTAGTACTTGCCGGCGTATCCGTACCAATACCAAGATTGCCATACTTATCAAGAACCATCTTTGGATACCAAGTAGCTCCATCCAATGCAACTTCACCAAATGAAATATGACCAAGAGCGGAATAAAACATTCTCATTTCATAATCATTACTAACGCCAAAACCATATCTTTCCTTAAGCACTGAATTGTCGTAAAGCAATAATTTTTGATCAGAAAAATCAGAACCAAGAGATAATTTAACACTTGGATTATCAAAACCAACGCCAACATTGCCCCCGGCAAGAATAGTTAAAGCATTCTTTGTTCCTGGAGTACTAGTATTCCAAAACTTCAAAGAATTATCATTGCGATCATTAAAAATTCCCCAATGACTTCCACTAGCGGCACCACTCTGTATATCTATTTCAGCATTAGGATTAATTGTAGAGGTACTATTAATAGAAACTTTGCCATTTTGATTAACATTAAAAGAAGCTCCAGTCGCGCTATTCAAAAGATTAATCAACCAACCGTTTGGATTTAATTGTTTGCCATACAAAAGATAGGCGCCACCGCCAGAAGCAAGGGTATTGGCAATAAAATGCATCTGATCCGAAGGAATACATGTGCAAGTATCATCATAAATTCCAGGCTGACCGGCAATAGTGCAAGTAGTTATACCCGCTTGATAATTACAGCCATTGACCGTAGGCGTTTCTCCATTACAAGCCATGTAGCCAGCAGTACACTGAGCGGTAGAACAAGTGGCATAATTAGCATTCGGCTTGCCAGGGAAAGCAGTCACTCCGACCTGAACCTCGCAAGTATTGTCCCCTGAGCAATCTAAATAATTGGTACTACAAGAGCCGCACGTTGAAGCCACCCAAGAATTAGCTGTACAATTTGTGTCTCTATGTTTTCCCAAACAAGCCGTTGAAGCATTGCAATAAACATAACTACTGCCGCTTATATCATAATAACAATTCATAACATAACCACCACTAAGCGATGGAGCAAATTGAGTATTTGACGTCCCAGAAACACCCGGAACATTGGCAACCGTGCTGGCTGGTTTACATTGTGGGTTTGGTGAACCACTATAATCAACCCCCCAAATTACGTCTGGCGCGCAAGTATTATTTTGACCAAAAACAGCCGAGTCCTCGGTTGGACAATCAGCTACACGACTAACAAAATAAGTTGGCAAGCTAGCAGCTCTAGCCGGATAAACTAAAGTCATCGATAGAACTAGAGCTAAAATAATTTTTTTCATAATATATTTCAAGTCGATTATTGGTTTTATAATTATTTCTATTCTTATTTACAACAAACTATTTGTCTTGAGTTTGAACAAGCAGTTGTGGCTCCGTAACCTCCATTAACATTAAAAGTATAATAAGATCCGCTATCAGTACCAGCAGCTGAACTATAACCTTTACAATCATTAGCCAAACCATTAGCATACCAGCCATAAGTTATACTTGTACCCCAAGAAGATGTATCTCCGCCAGCAGTAACATATGACAATATTTCATTACCTGAACAAATATGAGAGCCAGAAAACGCGGCATTACATAAACTATTTGCTCCTTTATATCCTCCCACACTTCCATTATATGAAGTTGGGGTAACATTAACGAAAGAAGTGGCTGAACTGGAATTTGAAATCCATTTTGTACTTGTACCCATTGAAGACAATAGTTGTCCGCTTGTACCAGTCGAACCAGCCGAGTCATAATAAGCTCCAGCATTTCTGATACTTCCCGTTGAACTCACATAAACATTGCCCTTTAAAATTGTTTTTATGATATTATCATTTCCCAAGACAATACTATTTGATCCAGCACCAATAGCCCCGGAACCAATAACAATTGAATTACTATCTGATGTAGACAATGCCTGAGCATTAAAACCAATACCCACATTATCTTGCCCTGATACGATTGTATTAAGAGCATTATAACCAATAGCAATATTTCTTGAATTATTACTATCCCCAGCATACAAAGCACTGCTTCCTATGGCAATATTATACATACCACTAGTGTGAGGACTCGTGCCACCACCAAAAAGAGCTTGATAACCAAGAGCGATATTATCGTAGCCATCTTGATTATTAAAAAGAGCTTGATAACCAAGGGAGACATTTCTTGACCCAGAACTATTAGAATAAAGAGATTGATAACCAAGAGCCGAATTGTAATTTCCAGGATTAATATATGATCCTACTTTAAAACCAGCCTGATATCCAATATAAGTACCATACTGCGTTCCACCTACAACATTTTTGCCAGCTTGATAACCCAATTTAGTATTGCCTAAACTATCAAAATCAACCAAATCCTTAACCTGCAAAAGATTGTCCGGCGTCAAGGTGCCGATACCAACATTACCGGTACTACTGACAAAAATCGCACTCGTCGCTGTCCAAGTCGTGCCCGTGCTGTTGACCAATGTTTGTCCGGTTGTACCACTTGGCAAGCTAGGACCGATACCAAAACCGAGAGTACTAGTAGCTACCCAGGCCGTGCCCGTAGCGGTTGACTTCAAAACATAGCCAGCCGTACCTTCATTATTACTAGAATCATAGAATCTACTAGTCACTCTAATATCTCCATTAACCGTCAAAGTCTTATCCGCCAAACCAGCAGTGGTGTTAATTCCAACATGGCCAATTGGATCAATATTAAGATAATCAACGGTACTACTTCTTCTTAATCTATAATTTGAACTACCATCGACTCCGGCAAACCATTGTTCGTTATTAGCCAAATCACCAAACCTCAAACCCTTCCAATTTCCATCAATTCCCTGCAAAGAAATCATCGGGCCATAAGTCGCGTCATAAATATTAAACTTTATGGAAGGATCAACGCTAGTTACGCCAAGTCCCAAGTTGCCAGTATGATTTAACACCATCCTAGACTGAGCCCCAGAAGAATAATCATTAGTCGTGTCAAAAAACATATCCGTGCCACTAACATCGCTTGGAACATATATACCGGCCTCAGCGCTATCATTACCATAACTACCAAAGGTAAGCGAGCCAACATTGCCAACAGAACCAAATTTAGGGTTAATGTGAACCGACCCCTTATTTATTCCAGATGTAGTTGTCAACAAATCACTTTTTACTTCCAATTTGGCTCCCGGAGTCATGCTGCCGATACCAACATTGCCTGTACTACTACTGATATACATGCGATTATAATCGCCGCCAGTAGCAAAAATCAAAGGCAGGTCGGTCTGAATTTGAGAGTATGAATTAGAGACGGCATAATTTGGATTTACTATAAGATAATGACCGCCTCTAGAAAACTTGGAAGTGCCAACAACCTCAAGGGCTGCAGCCGGGGTGGTTGTGCCAACACCGACATTGCCACCAGGCAAAATAGCCAGGCGATCGCCTCCCTGCCAAAATCTTAAAGAGTTATCACTTCTTCCATTATAAATTGCCCATTGGTTGTTGGCGCCAGCTACGCTCTGCAAATCAATTTCGGCGCTATTGCCAGAATCTTTATAGACATGAAGTGAGGAATTTGGAGATGTTGTACCAATACCAATATTGCCGGTATCCGCTTCAATAGTCATTAAATTAGACTTAACTGGACTTGCCCCTGGAGAGAACCCCATAAAATCAAATTCTTTACCAGTGGCATCAAGTAATAAGTCTAAGCCATAGTAACCCTGATCGTCCAATTTATTAGCAGCGTTATATGTATAATTATAACCAACCCCTCCCGCACCAACACCACCAATAAGATGCATTTTCATTGTGGAGCCGGGATTAATCAAAGCAATTTGAGGCGAAGATGAAGAAACGGTCAATGGCGAGGTCGGGGCGTTTGTGCCGATACCGACATTGCCACTATTATTATTATAAATGTCATTTGTGTTAACTGTACTACTAGACCAAAAACTAACACCACTCCCCGATCCACTACCCGTAGACGACGCTGGCCAAGCCGTACGACAGTCGCCGTTCAGACAAAGCTTAGCGGAACCAGCATCATTAAAAATTGACACGTCACCATTGAACATACCAGCGTAATTACCAGCTACACTTCCAGCCTTGGCATACATCGCCGTCCAATTTGATCCCATATTCAAAGGATCATCGCTATTAAGATCGGATCTTAAATTTGTTAAAGCTGAAAATTCAGTACCCTTCAACTGACCACCATCGGGATATGACGGTGTAGAAAAAGTAACTCTTAAATTTCTACTCCCACCACTACCCATATGTCCTACTAACTCCATGTTAGATTTTGGTGTAGTTGTTCCTATGCCGACATTACCACTGCCAGAAACTAAGAATAATGTATCTGAGGTTGAACTTCCAGGATTAACTCTAGCAACTCGATAAAAATCTCCCATTGGATTACTTGGGCTACCCAAACCGTACAGACTAAAACCCATGTACCAAATAGGTAGTGTTGAACTATCTCTAGCTCCACCTCCAATAGTTGGATCGCCATTTGCGCCCCAATAGGAACCAGAATTGCCAGAAACCAAATAAGTTCCGTATGTGGAGTTATTGGTTCTCATATAAATCTGAGACATTCCACCATTATTAGCAATGGACAATGTTCTAGTTGGAGTAGAAGTACCAATGCCGACATTGCCGTTTCTGAGAATTGATAGCCAAGTAGATCCGCCCCAAACATTAAAGCTGTTGCTGTCGGCACTGACTCCATTGCCAATATTATTATAAACAGCCCAATGATTATTATTACCACTCACACCCTGAAGATCTATTTCTGGATTAATAGACGTATCATAAACATGCAAATGCCTATTTGGTGTAGTTGTGCCAATGCCGACATAGCCGGTATCAGCTCTAACCACCATTAAATTGGATTTTGCCAAAGACACTGGAGCGATACTATACAAATTAAAACCATTATTATCTAATAAAAAATCAACACCATACCGACTAGTATCATCTAAAAGATTATTATAACCGTAATTATAGGACATACCTCCGGCCGCCACGCCATTTACAAGATACAAATTAGCCGTGGAGGTTGGATTTGATATGCTAAACTGAGCTTTAGGATTGTCACTATCATAAAGCCCTCGGACTTCCAATGGATTATTAGGACTATCAGTACCAATACCAACCCTGCCAGAAAGATTGGTATTAAAAATACTATTCGGATTAGTAGCACTAGTAGACCAAAGACCAATGCCAGAAAAAGTACTAGTACAATGCCAATTATCACCATCCCAAGCCAAAATACTTGAACTTGCGCAATTACTAGCATCAAGATCCATACGAATTTGTTGACGACCATCAATAGTACCAGTGTAGCTTCCATTGATATCTATATTCCCAGAATAATACTCGGCATTAATGTTTAATGGCACTGGAACATTGCAGCTTGGCGGAGTGCCATCGCCATTTGCACAAGGACCTGGCTCAGTCCAATCAGCAAAAGCAAAATTAAAAACCGAGAAAACTAAAAACGCTGAAAAACCAGCGATCAGTAATCCGGTTAAAAATGACTTTGATTTCATAATTTTATCACCTTCCATGAGCGGTAATATTTTGAGGCGATTGACTTATCAACAGCCTTGATTTAAAATAATTATACCATAAAATAGTAAATATTACCAAATTGTAAACCAAACTTATGCACACCATTTTAGACAAATTTTCTCATAACTTCCAGAATTCCCTGCGAACGGCCATTGCTCTGGCCGCGGAGCTTAATCATGCCTCCGTCGAGCCTGAGCATTTGCTCTATGGACTCTCTTCTCAACGTGGCAGTGTCGGTGCCGAGCTTTTTACGGCACTGAAAATCAAGCCTCTAGATATAAAAAATAGTATTGCTAAAAATTATCACTCCAACATCGTAGGCAAAAAAATCAATCCTAAATTTTCTAAAGAAACTAAGGAAGTTGTTCAAAAAGCTTTGCAACTTGCTTATCACAACAAGCATAGCTATGTCGGCACTGAGCATCTTCTAGCTACCATACTGGAAAATAAAAGTGAAACCGTCAGTAAAATATTCAGGGACATAAAACTATCTGAGCTTGAACTTACCAAGCAAATCGAGTCAACTCTCAAAAGCGCTTCCAAGCTCCCAGATTTAACTGAGACTTTCCGCAGTGCTGGCAAAAAACGTAAAAAGAACCAAAGTGAATCAACCGAAGCCTTAAACTTTTTTGGACGCAACCTCACTGGCAAAAAAATGCAAAGCCAAATTGATCCAGTCATCGGTCGTGAGGAAGAAATCAACCGTGTTATCCGCATTCTTTGCCGACGTACGAAGAATAATCCCCTGCTCATCGGCGAACCTGGCGTAGGAAAGACCGCTATTGCCGAGGGCTTAGCTAGAAAAATCGCTAGCGGCGATGTACCGGAAATTCTCGCCAACAAAAAAATCTACGCTATCGATATGGCCGCCGCTCTTGCTGGCACTATGTACCGTGGCGAATTTGAAAGCCGTCTTAAGCAAATCATCGACGAAGCAACCTCTAACCCTAACATCATATTGTTTATTGATGAAATCCACGCCATTGTCGGCGCTGGCTCTGCCTCCGGATCAATGGATGCGGCCAATATCTTGAAACCAGCCCTCGCTCGTGGCGAAATCCGTTGTATTGGCGCCACTACTCTCGCCGACTACCGCAAAAGTATTGAAAACGATCCCGCCCTCGCTCGCCGTTTTCAACTTGTTCAAATCGAAGAACCGACAACCGCTCAAGCTAAGGAAATCTTATTCGGCCTGCGTGAACATCTAGAACTTTTTCATGATGTCAAAATCACTGACGAAGCCATTGATGCTGCTGTCGAACTTAGTCAGAAATTCTTGCCCGAAAAATTCTTGCCCGACAAGGCCATTGACCTAATTGACGAAGCTTCTTCAGCTGGTAAAATTAGCCGTAAACATACCACCAGTGAAATTAGAATTAAAGATCTCAAACGGCAACTGGAAGAAATTAAAAAACAAAAGAATATTGCCATCGATACTGATGATTTGGCCAACGCTCTAGAGATCCGCCGGGACGTGGAACAATTAGAGAAAGATTTTCTAATTTTAGAGAAAAAATATGTTTCACGGGCCAATAAACGGCTCCCCGAAGTCACAGCTACTGAGATCGCTAGAATTGTCGCCAATATGACCGGTATTCCCACTGAAAAACTAACCGCCTCTGAAAAAGATGCTGTCTTAAAATTGGAGAAAAATCTGAACGAAAAAATTATCGGCCAAGAAGACGCCGTCAAATCTATCGCGGAATTAATCAAGCGATCCAAAGCAGGCCTTAACGCTGAAAATCGTCCACTCGCCTCTTTTATTTTTGTCGGACCTAGTGGCGTCGGCAAAACCTTGGCTGCCAAAGAACTAGCCAAGGCCATTTTCCGTGATGAAAAAGCCCTGATTAAAATCGACATGTCCGAGTATGGCGAGAAATTTAATATTTCCAAAATGATCGGCGCTCCGGCCGGCTACGTCGGTTACAAAGAGTCCGGCCAACTCACCGAGAAAGTCAAACACCGACCGCATTCTTTAATTTTGCTCGATGAAGTGGAC
>CAIVNC010000022.1 GCA_903907165.1 Candidatus Buchananbacteria bacterium | reverse complement strand
GATGGCCGCAAAGCTGGCGAACCTTTTGCTCCTGGCGCCAACCCAATGCACGGCCGCGATACTCATGGCGCTATCGCCTCTTTGAATTCTGTTGCTAAACTAGATTACGAATTTGCTCGCGACGGTATTTCCAATACTTTTTCCATTGTTCCACAGACTCTAGGCAAAACCGAAGAAGAAAAAAGACAGAATTTAACTGCCCTTCTTGATGGTTATTTCCAAAAAGGCGCTCATCACCTCAACGTCAATGTTCTGAACCGTGAAACATTAATGGACGCCATGGAACATCCAGAAAACTACCCTCAACTCACTATTCGTGTTTCCGGTTATGCCGTTAATTTCATCAAACTGACCAGAGACCAGCAACAAGAAGTCTTGGCCAGAACTTTCCACCAAAGCTTATAATCCAAATTTATGACACCATCAGAAATGAACGCTCAGGCTGAGGTCTACGCCATCAAAAAGGCTAGCCACTCGCCAAAGAATTTATTCACTCTGTCCATCCTGGGCGGAGCTTACGTGGCCATGGGTGGCATCTTCGCTACGGTGATTGCTACCGGTGCTACCGGAATAGTGCCATTTGGCATTATGCGCCTCATCATGGGCATCGTTTTCAGTCTTGGCCTCATTCTCTGCGTCATCGGCGGAGCAGAGCTTTTTACCGGCTCAACGCTTGTTTCTGTCGCTTGGCTCAACCGCAAAATCAAAATCTGGGGTCTAATCAAAAACTGGGCCATGGTTTATGTCGGCAACTTTGTCGGCGCCATGTTCATCGCCTTTTTACTTTTCCTCGCCAAAGAATACGCTGTTTCCGGTGGCGCTTTTGGCCAAGCCGTTTTCTCTATCGCCTTGCCCAAAATGCATCATGGTTTTATCGAAGCTATCGTCCTCGGCATCTTGTGTAACCTCATGGTCTGCCTGGCTATCTGGCTGTCATTCAACGGCAAGTCCACCACTGACAAAATCTTAGCTATCGTTTTCCCAGTCTCCGCTTTCGTGGCCATGGGCTTTGAGCACTCTGTCGCCAACATGTATCTCGTCACCGAAGCATTGCTTATCAAAACCTTCGACCCGGGCTTTGTCGCCTCAAAAGCGATTGACGCTGGCGTGCTCACTTGGGGCAATTTCTTCGTCCACAATCTTTTGCCAGTTACGATCGGCAACATCATCGGCGGCGTGCTGATCTGGCTCGCCTACTGGTTTATTTACTCCCACAAACAAAGCGCGACTCAAGATGCTTAATGTCCACTCGATTGAAACTTTTGGCACTCATGAAGGCCCCGGCATCCGTCTGGTGGTCTTTTTGCAAGGCTGTCCTTGGCGCTGTTTGTATTGCCACAATCCTGACACCCAAGCCATGGATCACGGCAAAGAAATCAGCAAGCTCAAAATAGTTCGCATGGCTGTCGATCAAAAGCCATATTTCAAAAACAATGGCGGCGTGACCGTTTCTGGCGGCGAACCGTTGGTCCAAGCCGAGGCCTTGATCGATTTATTCAAACTATTAAAAAATGACGACATCCATACTGCTCTCGACACCAACGGCTGTATTTTTAATGACCAGGTCAAAGAACTGCTCAATTATACCGATTTGGTAATTTTGGATATCAAACAGATTAATAATGAGGAGCATAAAAAATTGACTGGCGCCGGCAATGAGAATACTTTGGCGTTAGCCAATTATCTCAAGGAAATAAACAAGCCGATGTGGATCAGACATGTTCTCGTACCGAGCCTGACCGACTCAGCAGCACATCTGGAGTCGATTGGCGAGTATTTCAAAGAGTTTAAAAATGTTGAACGACTTGAACTACTGCCCTACCACACGCTCGGCAAGCACAAATACGAACATATGGGCATGGATTATAAGTTAGCCCACCTAGAACCGCCAACCACTGAGCAAGTTGAAGAAGCGAAAAAGATTTTAGAAAAATATTTTGATAAAGTTATTGTCGGATAAAAAAATCCTCGGAATTAACCGAGGATTTTTTGTTTTTAGCAAATTAACGATTCCAAGGAGAAAGCAATAAAAGACAACTACCAAAAAGTAGAACTGGAATCAGAGTAATAGAAATAATTCCAATGGCAATAAATCTTCTTTTTATCTTAAAGAAGAAAATACATAGACCCAGTGCGACAAACAAGAGAAAAATACCAAAAATAGAACTAATAAACCCATTTGAGCCAAAAGAAGAAATAATAGAACCCAAAATTGAACCAACAAAAGATAACGCCAAAAAACCAAAAAATCCCATAAGAAAATCTCCTACTTTCTTTCCAGGTGTTGTGTAATAATCAGTCCTGGACTCATAGTTCATACTTATTATTTTTCCCTGTTTTTCATCTTTTAGCATATGATTTAATTTTTAAGATTAAATTTATTATATTATCTTTAATTAGATAAATTATAGCACCAATTGAAATTATTTGAAATACGGTTAAGCCAATAAAAACTACTCCTTCTTCTCTAATAAACTCTATAAAAAATCTAAAAATAAAGTAAGAAAGCATTAATATCTTAAATAGTTGGCCATCCTTAATATCTGAATTATTCTTTATTTTTTCCAAATAAACGAACATTCCTAGCATGAATAATGATTCATAAAGTTGAGTTGGATGTCTTAGAACATGATCACCAAAATCTACTCCCCATGGCAAGGCGGTGGCCTTTCCGTAACAACAACCTCTAAAAAAACAACCCAACCTACCAATGGCAACGCCGATCGCCACTGCCGGGGCAAATAAATTTCCTCTTTTTTCTTTTGTGCCAAGAATTTTTTTTGTCACCAGGACACCAATAACTCCTCCAATCATTCCACCAACGATTGTCCGACCGGAGATAAAAAATCTCCAATTGTAAAAATGAGAAATTATATATCTATAGTCAATCGCCCACTGTAAAAATTTTGAACCAATTGTTCCACCGATCAAAGAACCGATAACTATCATGAAGCCATTTTCATTTATATTCTTCTTTCGTCTCGATTCATAAAAGTAAACTGACAATCCGACGATTAAACCCAACAACACAAAAAATGGATATGATTGAATATCAAAATTCCCTATTTTAAACAAAATAGGCCTTACGCCCCAATTTTCTGGATAAAAATGATCGTCTATCATGATTTTTTAATAAAAGCACAGCAACTATCATTTGTAGCACATTCGTACAATTTTGAAGCTGGGCAAAAACCAAAAACGGAAACAGTTTTAAGGAGAGCAAATATAAAAACAGCAATCCATCCCGCCTTTTCATTAACAAAGAATAAAAGCAATAAGCATATCAAACTAAAAAAACTACCAGCAAGATGAGCAAATCTCATAGCATGCTCATTTAAAATTTCATCTTTTGATTTAATAATCTTATTCACAGTATAGCTATAGAGTAAAATCATTGGGGACTTTTTTATCTTAAATATTGCCGACAATAAGAAAATAATCAAAACGAAAACAAGAAGATACTTTGAATGTAAAAATAAAGACAGCCATATTAAAATAGCCATACTATATCTGCAAAAAGCAAAGGCAGCACTAGGAATAACTACTGGTTTATATTTTTTCATTGTTTTTTATTAAATAAATTAGGTAAAAACATTCCCACTTTTCTTTTATACTCTTTATACCCGGCGAATTCTGTCTCAAGTAATGCCTCTTCTTGTCTAGCCCTGTAATACATAAAAGGAATAAAAATAAATATATTAGACAAAAAAGCAACCCAATTAGAGTAAACCAAACTCGCTCCAAAAAACATCCATATTATAGAAGCATACAAAGGATGTCTAACTAGTCCATACATTCCAGATGAGATAAAATGATGATCGTTATAAATTTTTATCTGATTTGACCAATTTTTACCCAAATTAAATCTACCTGCTACATTAACCAAACAACCGATAACAACCATAAACAAACCCAGAAACAATAAAAACAATCTCATTGGTAAAAAATCCACATTAACAATGCCTACACTAAACCTAATAAAAAAGTAAAAAAAGAAAAAGAAAAAAAACATTGTTCCAGTCTCTACAATACTATTTTTTTCTTTCTTTGTTTGTTTTCTCTGATGAAATTCAATAAAATCAATTAGCACTGCAACTACAACTGAGAATACTGACAAAAAAACAACAAAATTAACAACAACGGAAAATATTTTATTTGGATCACTAAATAGAGCACTAAGATCAAAATTAAATAGCATAATTTATTTCCTGTGTATTATATTATAAGCGGAAAAAGGAATTTTCTTTAAATCTGGGGTAATTATATGAACACACTCTTTTTTCATTGATTTCATATCAAAATTATAAGCATCAACAAACGAAGTTATGCTTATTCTAAAAGTATTTTCACTCACGTATTCTATCTTATCCTCCTCTGATTTTAACAAATAGCTAGCTGGAACTATTTTTTTTAGCTTTCCAAAAAAAGACAAATAATTACAACAACCACTAACTGAAGAAAAAATATTTTTTGTTAAATCACTTAAAAAATCCTCCGGATCAAATTTAAAGGTATTTCTAATTGAAGATAAATAATTCTTAGCATCAAGATCTCTAGTTAACGGAATAAACTCATCATTCACTCGATATAAATATGTTATGGCAACCCTATCGACATTACAAGGCAAAGGAATAAAATCATTCTTTTTGATCATTCCATTTGTTTGCTTTTCTATACTATCAATAATACCTGTTATAGTCGTTCTGTCTTTTCTATTAACATCTACCAGTCTTCCAAAAAAAGAAACTGGTTGAAAATTTATACCTCTGATATATTTTTTATTTATTCCGAATTCAACTATTTTTCCAATTTCTTGATCATTAATACCTTTCTCTACTGTAGAAACCAGAGTTATAGGTATTTTATATTTAGTTAGATTTTCTATTGCCTTTAATTTTATTTCCAATAAATCCCTTCCTCTTAAGTGTCGATAAACTTTTTCATCAAATCCATCAAATTGAAGATAAATCTCAAAATTACCTTTAAATTGGGCAAGCTTCTCAACAAACTCTTCATCCTCAGCAATACGTAATCCATTGGTGTTTAGCATTACATATTTTATCTTCTTTTCTCTTGCGAGTTTTATAATTTCAATTATTTCTGGGTGTGTGGTTGGCTCGCCTCCACTAATCTGTAAAATTTCAGCACTTCCAAATTCAGAATCAACAAAAAAATCCAGCATCTCATTTATTTTTGGCAATGGCAAATGACCTCCAGACCCACTATTTGCATAACAAACTGGACATTTTAAATCACAATCATTTGTTACTTCAATAAGTCCTATGCAGGAATGTTGTTCGTGCTCAGGACAAAGACCACAATCAAATGGGCAATTATCCTTTCTAGTTGTTTGTATTTTTGAAACTGAACCAGGCTTTGTGTACAACATTCTTTTTGCATAATACGCAGAATCATCCTCCAAGATACACTCTTGATCACCATGCTCTGGACAATATTTCAAAATAAAAACTTTATTATCCTTCGAAACAATTTTTGCGTCTATTCTCTTTAGACAAACAGAACAAAGACTTATAGTACTTTCAATAAATTGATAATCTCTCTGGTTACTAGGCATACTATATTTTATACTTCATTTAATAATTTTATCTTATCGGGCTGGGCGGAATTGAACCGCCGTCACGCGAACCCGAATCGCGTATAATGCCGTTATACCACAACCCGTAACTTATTTAGCTAGCATGTATCCTGCAATTCCAAAGGCCACTGAAACATTAAGCGACTCCTTCATACCTTTCATGGGGATATGAACGACAACATCAGATCTCTTGAGAATCGTGCTTGATACTCCTGTCACCTCATTGCCCAAAATTAAGGCAAAATTGCCAGACATCTTGGCCTTATTTTGCCTCACAAACTGGTCAATGTCAACACTGTTTTTATTTAATTCTAGAGCAATAATTTTAACTTTTTGCTTCTTCAATTTGTCCACCAACTGCCAAGTGTTTTTGGCATACTCCCACGGCACCGACTCCTCTGCTCCGAGAGCGACTTTTTTGAGTCCTTTTTGCTCGGGTGTACCACAAATGCCGGTTAGATAAATTTTATTAACACCAAGGGCATCGGCTGTGCGAAAAATCGAGCCGATGTTATACAAACTGCGCAGATTGTCGCAAATGACATAAAACTCTGGCGCCTTCTTTTTTGATAAGAGCCCTAACATTAGTACTGTAAAAACATTTTTACCTTCTTGGCCTCGTCGCTATGATTAAACACTAATTTTTCAATATTGAACGTGCCATATTTTGGCGCCTCAAGGAACCCCTGCATAGCCGCCTCAGCTAGCCAGCCTGAATTAAGCCAGTCATTGAGCCATTCCGCCGTGTACTTGGGATTATCCTGATTCATACCAGAACCGATCGCCTGGAGCCATTTCTGGTTGAATATTTCCTGCGAGCCAATCGGCGGAGCAATAACAATCGGAAGGCCTAGAGCACAATAAAAAGACAACTCGCTCGGCTTGGTCCACAAAATATCGGTCGTTCTTAAAACCTTATTAAATTCCTTAAAGTAACCATCTTTGTCTGGATGGAAAATAATACTAACATTCTTCTTACTCCGACCGCTTAATTTCAGATCGTGAATAACATCCTTAAAATAATGATTAACATCACCATTAACGCCGGCCACCAGATTAAACCTGATCTTGCCATCTTCAATATCCTGACGCAAACTGCCCAAAATCGTCGCTCCAAGCTCTCTCTGAGCTCCAGCTCCACCAACAGCAAAAGTAATCGTCAGCGGCCGAGTTGGCGTCATCTTGAGATTTTTAATCCCAAGCTGAGTATTGATAGTTTTACGATACTGGGAAATGTAAACCTTCTCCGGATCAAGATTAATCAAGCGCTTACCCACATCTTGCTTTAACAATTTCAAATTATCGCCAAGATTTTCAAGCGGCAAAGGAAAGCCAGTCAAGAAAATTCGCTCCTCACTGACACCATAAAGCTTCAAGCGGTCGACAACTCTTTTATTTGGTGCAAAGTAATGGATTCGGCTTTCTCGAGGCTTTAGGGGCACCCAAGTGCGGCTAATATCGGTGTCACAAATGACGCAAAAGATTGGTCCTGGATATTTAAAATATTCAGCCATCATCGCTGTCACAAAAAAAGTCGTCACTAAAGGAATTTTCTTTTTGGCTAATTTGTCTATCAAATGTTTACCCCAATTTTTCTTTTCAAACAAAGAATAAATCTCTTTTAGTTGAATATTGCCCTTAGATAGATCGCGTTTGGGATAAAATTGCGGAATGGCTTGAAATTTGTCATACAAATCAAAAGCTCTCTCGCCCAAGAACGGCACGTTTTTAAAACGAGAGATAAACTCATAGAAGCTGCGACTATTTTCCCAAATAACTCTATCTGCATCAGGAATGCCTTTGTAACTATTAGCTGAGATGATTTCGCCCTCAGAGAAGACACTGAGCGGATAAGAGGCTCGCTGATGGCCATACCCCATATCCACCGTAACCACCCAAGCTTTTTTTGCTGGCTTCGACTTTAATAAATTATCCATAACAAATTTTATTTTCTATAAATATATTATAACAAAAACTCCGCCTTTTGTGAAAGCGGAGTTTGAGAATATTTTGTAGAAAAATTACAGAACAGCTTCTTTAGCAGCTTTAGCAACACGGAATTTTACAACAACCTTAGCTGGAATGTTGATTGATTCACCAGTAGCTGGGTTGCGGCCTGTGCGAGCCTTGCGGTTAATTTTTACTAATTTACCGATACCTGGCACGACAAACTCACCGTTCTTTTTGACTTCTTTGTAAGCCATTGTTGAAAAGACTTCCATTAAGTTGGTGACGTCTTTCTTGCTTAATTCTGTTGTCTCAGCCAATGCGCTGATGATCTGAGATTTGGTCATTTTGGCCATAAAACTCTATGATTAATAATTAATTTTAATTTGAAGTTATCCACAAACAAATTTTCTATAATCATTATATAGCAAATAGCAATAAAAATCCACAAGTTTTATGGGAATTTATTAATATTTCCTCCAAGTAAAAAAATAACCATTCCAATAACCTCAACTGAAATAAGAGCAAAACATCAATAAAACAGCTAATTTTAGTTATTTTATTGAGATACAAAAAATCCCAAACCTTTAAGTTTGGGATTTAATTTTATTGTTTATCTAACAAAATCTAATTGAGTTGAAGTGTTAATGCTAGTCGAAGCAGTGACATTAACCGGATTATTATTATTTGGCGTAGCGGAAGAATTGATTTGCTGCAAGGTCTTCAAGGCATCAGCTGGACGACCCAAGAAATACTTCTTGCCATCCTTAGGATTGACATACCAAGCCTCGCCTGAGTGATCAATTTCTAACAAAATCTTACCCTTGTTAGCATCTACAAATTTTAGATCAATTGGCAGCTTACCCTTGCCTACTGGATCGTAGCCATTAAATAATTCTTGTTTGTCATTGAAGCCATTGCCATTAGTATCGGCTTTATTTGGATTGGTACCAAGAGCTGCCTCTACTACATCAGATAAACCATCACTATCGCTGTCTTTACCACTATTCAAATTAAAATCAGCAATAGGAATTTTAGCTAAATCTTTGTTCGGCGTCCCAATACCTTGAGCAACCAAGAAAGAATACACATTGGCATTATCAGCTCCAAGATTGGCGCTAAATTGACCATATTTAGTCATCAGATCAGTTTTGTCAGCCAAAGCTTGTTGAAAATCAGATGTTTTTTGATCTAGGGCTTGCTGGCCAGCAGACAAACTCTTTTGCAAATCGGCAATTTGAGATTGCGTTTGCTGTAACTGAGTTGCGCTTTGTTGAAGCTGATTGTCCTTTTGACTCAACTTAGTTTTGGCATCATTCATTTGCTGTTGAATCGCGGTAATCTGAGCGATACTGTTGGCGTTATCCAAAACTACCTTAACAGTATAAGATGTCATACCGATAAACACGGCGGCAATGATGACATAAAAAATCCAACGCTGAGAACGGCGCTGTTTTATTTCGCGCACCACCTGATGTTGAGGATTAATAGTGGCACCGCACGAAGGGCAGACGCTCACTCCATCAGGAATTTGCTTTTTACAATTGAAGCAAATCATAGATTTAAAATAATTTGTAATTAAGTTTAGTTTATTATACCATATTTTTTTGCATAAACAAAAAACAGCCGGCAAGCTGTAAATATACATTGATTTAATTTTCCGAAAAGAAGTGGCCAAACCCGAAAGTTTGGCCTGAGAGAATATATTTATTTCCCCCATATTTGAAACCCCTTTTAAAATTGCATGGGAATATCATTCCCTCTACTATAATAAACGCGTTGAGATTGTTATTGTGACAATGATTCAAACAAACACGATTCTTGACTTTTTATCTAAAATATGCAAACATGACTAATTCTAATAAGTTCTTTAGTTAAAATTAAACGTTCAAGAAAGGAGTCCAAAATGAGCCTATGCCCAGTTTGCGGCCGACTACTCTGCGACTGCACATTAGAAGAAAGAGGCCAAACCGAGCTGGAGTTTTTTAGGCCACTCACAAAAGAAGAAAAAAGAGCCTACTATAAAACCCCAGCTGATTATGCTCTGATGATTAAAGTAGCTCAGAAACATGCTCATGATCCGGTCAAGGGAAATTCTCAATCGCCCCTTAAAATCTTTCGCGACGAAGCTAAACGTCTCAAAGCCCTAAATCAAAACAAAAAGATCTAGGGCTTTTTTATTTTTGTGGCAGATAAGAAAGAATGTTTTTTATAGTATCTTCGAGACTTCCTGAAACATCTATATTTACGCCATAATCAAATTTAGAAACAAGAGAGTGAACCGCCCAAGCCGCACCCTCGCCATGAGTCTTACTTCGCTCGGCGTCTCTTTTTATACAAAGTTCCAGTGACGCTTTCAAGGTAAACTCGTAATGAGGAAATGGCAGATTTTCAATTAGATGTTCAATCACCTCTTTGTGATAAAAACAAGCATCAAAAATAACAATCTTACCAGCTTCAAGTAGCTCCTTAGCTTCAGGTAAAACAATCTCATTAGCCTTGATAAAGTTTTCTACTGGAATACAAGGAGCGTCAGGCGGTATCTTATCTAGTCCGTTATTTTCTAACACCTCGTCCATTCCGATATACCTAGCGTCAAGAATTTCTGAGAGTTTTTGAGATATTGTTGACTTGCCACTTCCTAGCGGGCCACGAATGATTATGTAATAGGTCATATTTAATTTTTAATTTTAATCATAATAGACTTGTCATCGAGCAACCTTTCAACCTTACAATTAAATTCTAATTCGAACCCCTTTATCTTATTCTCCATCTCTTCATTATAGTGCGGATAAATAATAAGATCCGTTAAATTCAAGGCAGTAAAATCTTTTAACTCAGTAGAATTTAATTTACTATCAAAATAATTGACAATACTAATATTTGGCCCTAGCACAACCGCCCCAG
Organism: Candidatus Buchananbacteria bacterium; assembly: GCA_903907165.1. Taxonomy (GTDB): domain Bacteria; phylum Patescibacteriota; class Patescibacteriia; order 2-01-FULL-39-33; family 2-01-FULL-39-33; genus CAIVNC01. The sequence goes on along the minus strand of CAIVNC010000022.1, from coordinate 24,888 downwards.
CACTAATACCAATTATGATAGATTTTTCGGCGCATTCCCTTAAGATTTTATCGGCGCCAGATCTTCTAAGTTGATGCAAAAGATAAAATGGATTTCCACCATTAATATAAATTAAATCAAAGTCCTTCAGTTTATTTGGATCCTCAAATTCAACATCCAAGAAAACTACTTCTTTAAATCCCATTTCTTCAAATACTTCTTTTGCCAAAACTGCGTGCTTATTTTTTTCTTTCCACTCAGCTGAGGCCGTCGTGATAATAGCAACAGAAAGATTCTTTGGCTCTTTTGGTAATAACTCGGAGATTTGTTCTTTTAGCATGGAATTCTTCTGAAATCCATGAGATGATAATATAATCTTTTTCATATGCTATTATTATAACAAAAAACAAAAAGAACCGATATTAATCGGCTCTTTTTGTTTTAATGGCAGGGGCGTCAGGATTTGAACCCGAACCAACGGTTTTGGAGACCGGCATGCTACCATTAACACCACGCCCCCACAAAAATCCGCCGACGAAATGCCGGCGGCAAAATAATTTTTATTTTGTTTCCTTATGCAAAGTATGCTTCTGGCAATGCTTACAATATTTGTTCATTTCCAATCTGGTCTTTAAAATCTTCTTATTCTTTCTAGAAAAATAATTGACCTTTTTGCATTCAGTGCATTCAAATTTGATCATGTTGTCCTGCGACATAGAACTTATTTTATGAATTATCTCTTCCTGAGCCACCCGTCGGACTCGAACCGACGACCCACTGTTTACAAGACAGTAGCTCTACCACTGAGCTAGGGTGGCAAGACCCTTTTTGCCTCTCCCTTAAAGCCAGTCCATAGAGCAAGCATTTTCAGGATTTTCAAGCGAATTTATATTAACACAAAAATACAGATCTGGCAACCCCCAAATTTAAACAAAAATTGGCCTAAAAATCCTTGGCTTTTACCACCTCAACCTGGCCGTCAGACTTAAAGATTACCGTGTCACGACGAGCCAATTGACCGCCCAAAAACAAATTAGCTAATTTATCATCCACTCGATCTTGAATAACACGACGCAAAGGCCTAGCACCCAGAGTTGGATCAAAACCAGCTTGAGCTAAAGTCTCCAAGCAACCATCCTCAATCTGCAAAGCCACTCCTTTTTCTTCCATGGCGCTAGCGGTTTTATTAAGCATCAAGCGAGCTATCTGTTTGACCTCGTTCATATTAAGCGGTCGGAAAACAATCACACCATCAAAACGATTTAGAAATTCTGGACGGAAATAATTGCGAAGTTGAGTACTAATTAGACCCTCCTTAATATTATCTAGAGTCTTCCCCTCCTTAATGCCATTTTGAATATACTCCGTGCCTGCATTAGAAGTGGCGATAATAATCGTATTAGTAAAATCGATCACGCGACCCAAGCCATCAGTCAAACGGCCATCATCAAGCACCTGCAAAAAGAGATTTAAAATATCGGGATGAGCTTTTTCAATTTCATCCAAGAGAATCAAAGAGAATGGACTCTTTCTCACAGCCTCCGTAAAAAATCCTCCTTGATCACCATTTGGTTCGCCGATTAAACGATAAATACTGGACTGATCCTGATACTCAGACATATCGACTCTAATCATTTTTTGTTCGTCACCAAAATAAACCTCAGTAATCGTCTTTGTTAATTCAGTCTTACCAACACCAGTTGGACCCAAAAATAACAAATTGGCAATTGGCCGTTTTTTACTGCTCATTTCAGCTCTAGCTCGACGCAAAGCTGAGGAAGCCATTTTGACTGCCTCGTCCTGACCAATAATTCGCTCGTGAATTTTTGATTCCAAATTTAATAATTTCTCACTTTCCTTGCCTGTCACTTCGGTCACCGGAACATTTGTTAAGCGAGTAATGATTTCGGCTACATCTTCAGACCTAACCAGCTTTGAACCTTTTCTTTTTGACACAAAAACCGCCGTCTCTTCGGCCACTCTTATGGCCTTGAGTGGCAAAAATTGTTCGTGAATCAAACGATGAGACAATTCAACTGATCGAGCAATCGCCCCATAAGAGAAGAATACGTGATGATGATACTCAATCGCCCCAGAATGAACTTCCAAAACTTTAATCGCTTCCTCTGGCGACATTTCTACAATAGGAACCTTGGAGAAAACCGAACCCAAACTACTATTTCGTTCTATGTATTTGATATAATCCTCTTCTGTAGCCGTCGCCAAACAAACAAAAGATTTATCGGCCAATAACTTTGCCAAAATTCCAGACAAATCCAAACTCTCTCGCCCGCCAACCGTAATACCAATAAGTTCGCGAATATTTTCAATCACCAAACAAATATTTCCCGCGGCAATTATTTCTTTAAGCACTTCAATAAACCTAGCTTGAGCTTCTTCCGGTGAAGCACCACCAATAAGCATCGGCACATTAAGAGACACTAATCTCTTATCCTGCAAAACTTCAGCCACGTCTTCAGTTACCATCAACTGAGCAATACCATTAATAACGGATGTCTTACCGACACCTGGTCCACCAACCAAGATCACATTGCCGCTAGAACTGCCTTCTAAGTCTCTAAAAATTGATTCGATTTCCTTGTCACGACCAAAGCACGGTGAAAAATAACCCGAAGCCGCCATGGCGGTTAAATTTTGACTGTAATTATTAAGCAAAGGCGTAGCCAAAGCAGTCATCGCTCTATCCATATCACCTCGTGGCTTATACTGAGCCAAAGCGCGAAAACGATAATATTGAGCTGACAAAATCTGTCGAAAATCTGACCAAAAAACTACATTAGTTAATTTATCCAAATCCACATCAAGATCATAAAGGATCGAGGCGCTTAATTCATCAAGCGAAGCGATAGCCCAAAATAAATCCGTAACCTCGACGGTTAATTTTTTATTATCGTATGCATGATAATATGCCGCTAGCAATGATTCGAGGCTAAGCAGAGACAGTTTTAATTTTTTGCCAGCTGGCCGACTAGTCAAAGCCCGTCCGATCCTTTCTTCTAAATCCGACCAATTAACTTCAAGCCTCACCAGTAAAGATTTTATTTTATCGGAAGACAAAATAGCTGCTATAAAATGAATTGGTTCAATCTGAGTATGCTTAAATCTCTTAGCTAAAAGATACGCCTCATCAACAGCGTTGAGCGCTGGCTGAGAATAAGCCCTCGAAGCATTTATGGAAATGTGTTTTAGAATTTTTGCTTCCGGCCAGGATGTTAAGCCGACAATCTCATTGTCCTTAGACTTTTTAATTTTAACTTTTTCTCGCTTATCAGAAAGAACATTGAAACGATAAAATAAATATAGATCAATAAACAAGCTTAACCAAAAAAATGCCAGCCAAGAATTTTTTGCCAGAAAAATGTCAGCTATCAACTGCCAGCTAAACGCATTGCCATTAAACTGCTGATAAAAATACCAAGCAAAACCCAAAAATCCAGCCACACCAAGCAAAAACAGGCAACTATTAAAAATAGTTTCAAATGTTCGATCGAGTTGTCGTCTGGCAATGGCCGAGTTATTTAATTCGTAGCGCCAAATCAGCAAATTGTCACCCAAAGATATTCCTGAACCATCGCCATGGCAATCCGGACAAAGATAATCAGAAGACCAGCCCTTGCCCTCACATCTTGGGCAGGCCAAAAATTTCAATGGATTTTTTTTATTAACTTCAGACATTTAGAAGATTAAAATTATAAGCGAGCATCGCCAAAATTATCACCGGCGACCAAACCCAAACAATAAAAGCTGCCAAAATAACAACGAAACCAAGAATTAAAAGTAGACCGCGAACAAAAATTTGAACCAAGCGAATAACAAAACTTATCAGCTTACCAGCAATATCGCGTTGACCGAACATCGGCTGAAAAAGATTTAAAAACCAAATACGAAAACCTAGACCCGCCTCCAAACCTAAAAATTGTGACCAAAAAAACAGGGCTGATTTTTTTAACCCCAACGTAAACCACCAGATAGGAAAATACAAAACATCTCCCAGCAAATCTACTGTGATTAATTTAATCGTATTTAAAAAAATATTACCTTCCATGAGTTGTGATTACGTTTTTATTATAACATTTTTCTGGAAAATAAAAAACTTAATGACTAATTATTTTTTACAAAAATAAAACCCACCTCGCGGGGTGGATAAATATTCGTCGATTAGCTGAGAGTAAATGCCACTAGACACTTACTATCTCAGCTCCATGCAAGTCAGGAATCGTGTCCAGATTATCGCCACTATTTGTGGCTTCATCTCCCGACTTTTTGCCGAACGACTGTTTTCTTTTTGCCATAAAACTGAATAAGAATTATTTTTTCGGGCATTTTTAATTGTACTCCAATTAAAAATTCCTGTCAAAAAAAGTTATTCACTTTTATCTTCTCGATTACCAGAAATAGATTTTATGTTACGCCAACGCTTGACGGCATGAGTTCTGGCAAGCTCTCTTTCGATGGCCGCATTGACCTCGGCAAAGTCCACATCGTCTTGATGACGCAAATTAGTTTTCATTTCCTCGGCTCGGCGATGAGCCTCTTCAGCTCGAGCCAAATCGATTTCGGCCGCCATCTCGGCAGTATCGGCGAGAATCACAATCTTGTCCATTAATACTTCAATAAACCCGCCGGAAGTCGAGATAATTTCCGGCTCATCATTTTCTTTTTTGATGTGAATCACTCCGGCGCGAAGACTAGCCACCAAGGGAATATGTCCCGGTAAAATAGTAATCTCGCCATCGCGAGTCGGGACAGTTATTTGGGCTATCGCCTCGGTGAGTACGACTCGCTCCGGCGTGGCTATTTCTAATTTGATAGTTTTCTCTGACATAAATTAATTTTGGCCGACTTCCTCGATGCCGCCTTTCATATAAAAATCGCCCTCGTTCTTGTCATCATATTCGCCATCAAGAATGGCTTTGAAAGCTTTGATTGTGTCTTCTAGTTTGACATACTTGCCCGGATGACCTGTAAAAGTTTCAGCGACAAAACATGGCTGAGATAAAAATCTCTGAACTTTTCTAGCGCGACTCACAGCCAATTTATCTTCATCGGACAATTCTTCCATGCCAAGAATAGCAATGATATCTTGCAAATCTTTGTAGCGCTGCAAAACCTTTTGCACGCGACGAGCGGTTTCATAATGCTCATTACCCACAATCTTTGGATCGAGAATAACAGAAGACGAATCGAGCGGGTCAACAGCCGGATAAATACCGAGCTCGGATAGTCCGCGCGACAAAACAACTGTGGAATCCAAATGACCAAAAGTCGTAGCTGGAGCTGGATCGGTCAAATCGTCAGCTGGCACATAAACCGCTTGAATGGAAGTAATGGATCCTTTACTAGTCGAAGTGATGCGTTCTTGTAGTTCTCCCATTTCGGTCGCGAGAGTTGGCTGATAACCTACAGCTGAAGGCATACGGCCAAGCAGAGCGGAAACTTCAGAGCCAGCTTGAGTGAAACGGAAAATATTATCCACGAAAAATAAAACGTCTTGATTTTGTTCATCGCGGAAATATTCGGCAATGGAAAGTCCTGATAAAGCCACACGAGCACGAGCTCCTGGCGGTTCATTCATTTGGCCGAACACCATCGAGACTTTTGGCAACACGCCCGAGTCTTTCATTTCATGATAAAGATCATTGCCCTCGCGAGTTCTTTCTCCCACGCCAGCAAAAACGGAATAACCACCATGCTCGTGAGCGATGTTGTGAATCAGCTCCATGATAACAACCGTCTTACCGACACCAGCACCGCCAAACATACCCACCTTACCGCCTTTGACGATCGGACAGATTAGGTCGATAACTTTAATACCAGTTTCCAGAATTTCGGTCTTGGTTGACTGCTCGGTAAACTTGGGCGCTGGACGGTGGATAGTGTATCTTTTTTCGGTTTTGGGGTCAGGCTGGCCGTCGATGGCTTCGCCCAAAACATTGAAGATTCGGCCCAAAGTAGCCTCTCCCACTGGCACACTGATCCCAGAGCCTGTGTCGGCCACTCTGTCACCCCTTTTTAAGCCGTCTGTTGAGCCCATGGCGATGGTTCGGACAATTCCCGCCCCAATGTGCTGTTGGACCTCTAAAACCAGTTTTTGACCCTTAATTGAGGCTGTGAGGGCATTAAAAACAGGGGGTAAATCTGTCTCAAAGTAGACGTCCACCACGGCGCCGATTACCTGCTTCACTTCTCCGGTATTCTGATGTTTTTCCATATTATTAATTATTATTTTATGTAAATTTAGATATTTTTTAAAACTTGTTTTTCTTATTTTTGACAAAACCGACTTTATCTGATATAAATGAGGGTTAAGACGTACTTTTAACCGATTTAACCTCGCTTCTGAAATTGATCAACCGATCAAGTTCAAGAGCAGACTTAAATCCCAAACCGATTCACAAACCAACGATTTCTATAGGAGAAAGAAAATGAGAGAGAAAAAGCTTACCTTTATAAAGACGGTGAGGGCTGACAATCTTTTATTCTTCGTGGCTTTCGCCATGGCCAGAGACGGAACCCTTTGGCAAAGAGTTATGCGTCTCTTAACCGAAGGGAAACGCAAGAATTTTTTTCAATTTGACAAGAACCAAGACCAAGAGATAGTCGGTTACCCTGATTATCTCAAAATCTTGTCTGAGACCATTGAGGAAAAAGGCATCGTTGTCCCTAGCGGCGAAACTGTTCAGCCAGGCTATGTTCCAACAATAAGGGACTGGATTTTAATCAGAGAAGAGGCGGCCAAAGATGCGGGAAACATTTTGGCGACGGCAATAGAGGAAGCGGACGATAAAATTAACTTTCAGACAAATGTCATTGCTTCCGTTGAGGATATGATCATGTACAAGGAATATGATCAAGCCAGAGCCTTAATATTTTTCTCTGAGGTAAAATTTCCAGAACACAGTATCCATGCTTGGCTGGAAAAATCTCTCAAGAATCTGAAAGCGGACGACTTCGAAGGCAGGGTCAGAAAATTCTTTAATTCCCTTATCGCTGACGGTGATTACAGTGACGCTTTCGCTCTCATGGAACTGTCCAAGATCAAGACTGAGGACGATTTGTTCCCGCTTCAGAAGAAAATCGCCAGACTGGTCGCCAAGCCAAAAAGGAGATGATCATGTTCACTATACTACGCTCACATCGAGTCAAATCGATGCGGGCGTTTTTTATTTTATTTCAATGAACAACTACCTGTCATTCCGACTGAAGTTCTGTACTCAGAACGCAATGGAGGAATCCCTTAATTCTAATTCAATTAAATGCAAGGGATCCCTCCACTCCGCTGGTGCTCCGGTCGGGATGACAACAATCGCGAGCAGTGTACTGCCTCCGGCGCTGCCGGTGGTAAAAATCTTAATCCTTATTTCATCGCGCTAACTCCCGCGCTAATCTCTGCAATTTCTGCAGTGATACTCGCCTGCCGAGCTTTGTTGTAAAACAAGGTCAACTCAGCTGCCATGTCCCCCGCTGCCTCGGTCGCTTGATTCATGGCTGACATTCTAGCACTGTGTTCCGAAGCATTGGATTCTAGGAGTGCCTGATATAATTGAACTTGAATTAATTTGGGCAACATTTCATCGAGCACCGCCTCGGGACTTGGTTCAAAAATATATTCTTGAGTGACATCGCCGTGAGGCAAGCTTTCCTGTTGTTTTTTATCCAGATCCGATTTGCTTTCTCCCAGTCTTGGATCATTATTAATGATACCTAGATGATCATCTGCCGGTTCCAAATCCATTGGCAACAATTGTTTTATTTTTGGCACTTGCCTCGCGATGCTGACAAAATCCGTGTAAGCGACATATACTTTATCATATTTACCAATCAGAAAATCTTGAGTTATTTCTTGAGCTGGCGCTACAATTTCTTTGATGCCATCAGCTAAGTCAGCTTTAACAAAATCCGAAGTGACAACGTGATGAAAATGACGATAGATGGCCGAGCCTTTTTTGCCCAAGAGAATAAAATCAACAGTAGCATCTTGATTTTGGCTTTTCCATTTGTCAGCAAAACGATGAGCGAGAGCGGTCACGGCCGAATTAAAGCTGCCACACAGTCCGCGATTGGAAGTGATCAAAAATACAGCAATGCGATTAACTGGTTTGTCTTTGGGGGCTAACATCGGATGATGAAAATTTCCTTTGGCCTTGAACGACTCTGCCAAATTCAAAACCGTGCCCCAACTTAAATCAGCATAGGCTCTGGTTTTTAGAACGGCTTCCACGGCTCGGCGCATTTTGGCAGCCGAAACCATCTCCATGGCCTTGGTTACTTTTTTGGTATTGCCAATGGAGCGGATCCGTCTTTTGATGTCTTGAGTCTTGGCCATGACAAATTACTTAATTAAATAATCAACGCCCTTTTTATAATCAATGATAATTTTCTTGAGTTCTTCCTCGACTTCGGCTTCGAGATTGCCAGTGTCAGCAATTTTCTTTAGAGTTTCAGTGCCAGACATATTGGCGTATTCATGAAGTCCAGCTTCAAACTCTCTGATTTTTTCAACCGGCACATCGTCAAACAATCCACCAATCAGACCAAAGAAAACTAAAACTTGATTGGCCACTGGCAGCGGCATATATTGATCTTGTTTTAAAATTTCAGTCAATCTTCGACCGCGTTCAAGCTTGGATTTAGTTTCAATATCAAGATCAGATCCAAATTGCGCAAAGGCAGCGAGCTCACGATATTGAGCGGCTTCCAAACGCATTTTGCCAGCTACTTTTTTCATAGCTTTTATTTGGGCTCTACTGCCGACACGAGAGACGGACAAACCAGCGTTAACAGCTGGACGATTACCTTGATAAAATAAATCTGGTTCGAGATAAATCTGGCCATCGGTAATGGAAATGACGTTAGTCGGAATGTAAGCCGAGACATCGCCGGCCTGAGTTTCAATAATTGGTAAGGCAGTAATCGAACCACCACCAAATTCTTTGCTAACTCGGCAAGCGCGTTCCAGCAAACGAGAATGGAGATAAAAAACATCGCCAGGATAAGCCTCACGTCCCGGTGGACGGCGAAGAAGCAAAGAAATTTCACGATAAGCGACAGCATGTTTGGACAAATCATCATAGATAATCAAAACATCTTCGCCCTTATCCATGAAATATTCCGCGATAGCACAACCAGCATAAGGCGCAATATAAATCATGGAAGCGGGCGCGCTAGCACCAGCAAGAACAATCGTCGTGTATTCCATCGCTCCAGCTGCTTTGAGTTTTTGAATCATGCTGGCAATTTTGGATTCCTTTTGACCGATAGCCACATAAACACATTTCAAATTTTGGCCTTTCTGATTGATAATCGTATCGATAGCGATAGCAGTTTTACCGATTTGACGATCACCGATAATTAGCTCGCGTTGACCGCGACCGATTGGCACCATAGCATCGATAGCCTTGATACCAGTTTGCACCGGCTGATCAACACCCTGACGAGCAATAACGCCAGCAGCCACTTTTTCAATCGGATAAAATTTATCTGTTTTGACTTCATCTTTGCCATCGACCGGCTGGCCCAGAGAGTTGACCACGCGGCCAACCATCGCCTCGCCTACTGGAACCTCGAGAATACGACCAAGGCAAACCACCTCATCGCCTTCTCTAATACTATTTGGATCACCAAGCACAATGGCACCAACCGAGTCTTCTTCAAGATTCAAAGCCACGCCAAAAACTGATTGACCTTTAGCCTTGAATTCCAACATTTCCGACATCATGACAGACGCCAAACCGGAAATTCTGACAATGCCGTCTCCGACTTCAGTCACTTTTCCTACTGTCTGCTCTTTAGTTACGGATTTAAAGTCGGCAATTTGTTTTTTCAACTGCTCGATGATTTGATTTTTTTCGGCCATACTAATTGATTTAAAAAATTCTAAATTCTTCCCCACCGGTAGCACCGGTCGCAATTCTATTTCTTTTTTACCAAAGCTTTTTGAAGCTGAGCCAAGCGTTCTTTCAGGCTAGCGTCAAATATCCTGTCGCCAACTCTAACGATTAGTCCGCCTAATATTTCTGGATCGATATTTTTCTTAACCACCACGGATTTAGCGCCAGTCGATTCTAGAGCTTTCTTTTTCAGTTCTGCCATTTGCGTTTCACTGATTTCCTTAGCCGAAGTAATCAAAAGCTCAGCAATGCCGTTTTCTTTATTCCAAATTTCAGAAAAATCAACCATGATTTCCGGCACTAGAGTTGTGGCCTTGTCAGCAACAAGAAGCTTAACAAATTCAGCCACCACTTCTTCCAAGTCTTCGTTTTTTACTTCTCTGGTCGCTTCATAAAAACTTTGGGCGTATTGTATGACAGATAGACTCATTATTTTTGTTGATATTTTTTAATAGCCTCATCAATCATTTCTGCCTTAATCGATGAAGTGGCGTTATCCGCCAAAACTTTTTCCAAAGAAAAAACCACCAATTCTGAAGCATACTTTTTGACTTCCAACATCATTTCGCTTTTTTCCTGAGCTAGTCTTTCTTTTTCCTCTTGGATAATATTTTTTATTTCCACTTTGGTTTTTTCAACTTCCGCTTGACGTTTTAATTCTCCTTGAGCTTGAGCATTATTAATAATCTCTTTAGCTTCTTTAACTGCCTCCACGATTTTCTGATCATAATCAACTCCTGCTTGAGCCAACTTGTTTTCAAAATCCTGAGCATCAGTCAAACCTTTTTCGATTTTGGCGGTTCGCTCAGCCATGACTTTCATCAGCGGTTTGAGCGCAAAAAAATACAAGACGGCAAAAACCAAGGCAAAATTAATTACCTGAGCCAAAAAAAGCCTAACATCAAGATGAAAAACGGAAACAATAGATTCCATAAAAAATAATTTAACGACTAAATTCTACTAGCTGATACTGAAAGCAATAACCAAAGCGTAAATGGCGATAGCTTCAGCAAAAGCGGCGGCGAGTAACATGGCAACCAAAACTTTGCCAGAAGCTTCTGGATTACGACCAATAGCTTCCATGGCTTTTGCGCCGATTAAACCGATTCCCAGGCCAGGCCCGATTGCGCCGAGACCAATGGCCAAGGCTTTGGCTAACATAACTGTGTCCATACTTTTTTGTTTATATTTAATTAAAATTAACTTAATGTTCTTCTGCGGTCGTCATCATCGTCAAATATGTCAAAGTCAACATTGCAAAAATCAGCGCCTGAATCGCTCCGACCATCACTTCCAAAAACATGAAAGGAATCGGCAAGCCGAAAGCTAAAATCGCCGCCATCGAAGCGAGCAAAACTTCACCAGCAAAAATATTGCCAAAAAGACGAAACGACAAGCTGGCAACTTTGGCTACCTCGCCGATGATTTCCAAAAAACCGACAAAAACCTTGATTGGATTAATAATCAGCACGGTCGGATCTTTCATTACTTTGCTAGGAATTTCAATCAGCGCCTTCAGATTAACAAATTTATTGAGATATTTCCAACCTCCGATAAAGAAAACACTGAAAACGTGACTCAAAACCACACCAACCGAGGCCAGGGCCAAAGTAGTGTTAAGATCGGCGGTGCCGCCACGGAAATACGGCACAAAAACATTTTCACCATTTTCTGAGATTACCTTGCCAATAGAACCGACACCTGGAATTATCCCCAGCCAGTTGTTGAGCAAAATAAAAATAAAGAAAGCAAAAACGATCGGGAAAAACTTCAAGGTTTTGGAGCGAGAACTAGTGACGGAATCAAAAATATCTAAGAGGCCGTCAATCACGCTTTCAAAAATGCTCTGGATTTTTCCTGGCACTAGTTTTAGGCTGGATTTCAATTTCCAGGAGACAGTCAAAACTATCAACAAAACTAAAAATGAGTTAATGAAGGAGTTGGTCACCGGAAAACTACCGACATGAAAAATCGTCTCTGAATATAGAGTATGGACTTCTTTGATCTCCGAATTGGTTTGACCAGCTGCCATATAATTAAATTAAGGTATTTTCTTGATTTCCTTGATTGTCACCCGAACGATACCAATCATCGAAACAACAAAGGCTAGACCAATGGCAGCGAGAGATAGCCAGGGTTTTAAGCCATAACGGCTCTCTAGCCAACTTCCTAGAAACAGCGCGACGATAAGGGGCCCAGCAATCCAGACCGATAACCGCAAAAACATAAACACGGCCGGTTGCCACCAGGCCGAGTCCTTGGACTTTTCAATCTTTTGTTGGTCTATTTCTGCCATTGATTTTTAAAATCAGCTATTTTTAGACAAACAGCTGGTTTGTGACACCTCCATTATAGAGCAAATAAGGAAAAAGGTCAAAAAGTTATTTTTTTATTAAAAAAATAAAATAGCAAATATAATACTTTTTTCAAAATTATGGTATAATATATTTAAAGTGAACGCCTTTGCTTCACTAAACATGTTTTAAAATTAAAATTTATGCCCAAAAGATCCACGATCTTGGCCATGATCGTTTTTTTAATGGCCGGTGTGTTTCTACTAGCGCCAAAAATATCGCTAGCCGATACCTGGAGTGTTGGCAATTATACGCCATATAATCCAGTTGCTGTTTCTAATATAGACTGGAATTCTGTCACCCACATGAATCATGTGGCTGCCAGACCGAATTCAGATGGCACTCTTAACATTACTACCAATAATCTAGCTGGTACGGCTCCGGCTTTAATCACTGCGGCTCATGCTAATAATGTTAAAGTACTTCTCTCTGTAGAGACTGGGGCATCGACCAATTACTTTAAAACAGCTATTGAGAAGAACCTTAATGGATTCGTTAGCAGTATTATTAGCAACGTCAATACTTACGGCTACGATGGTGTCGATATTGACTGGGAAGCTCAAGACTTTAGTTCTACAACTATTCAAAATGACATGACTAATCTTTTGACTAGTCTGCGCAATAGCCTTGGCTCTGGCAAGTTGCTGACGGTTGATGTGGCCACCTCCCCTGTCGATGCTCGTTATTGGACTTCTAGCACAATTGGTATCTACAACAAATTAGATAGGATTAGTGTCATGACTTACGACGAGGCAGGACTTGGAAGTTGGAATCCTTATGTTTGGCATAATTCTGCTCTACATGGATATAATGGAGTTGTCTCATTTGACTCAGTTAAAGCTAATTATTTAGCCGGTGGCCTTACTGGCAATAGCGGTAAATTAAATTTTGGTTTAGCTTTTTACGGCGATGCTATGACTGGCGTCTGTCAAACATCAGCTTGTACCAACGGTGTAACAGCGCCAAAACAAAGTTTCTACGCTGGAAGTGGCCCTGCAGTTCAAAAAACTTACGCTCAGATTAAAGCTACCTATGGCAATCTAGATTCTAGTAATCCCAATTGGCATTGGGATGCAACGGCTGATGTGCCTTATTTAAGCATTGATAATTCTGGAGCAAGTAATGACCAATTTATTACTTATGATGATGCTCAATCTTTGACTGACAAGATGAATTATATTAAGTCTAATAATCTGGGTGGCTGGATTATGTGGATGAACGACCAGGAATATAATGCCAGTGGCGTAACCGATGCTCAAAAATATCCTCTCGGCAATGCCGTAGCTTTAGCCCTAGGCAAAACTACTACTTGTACATCGTTTACCTATTCTACTAGCTGGTCAACCTGTGTAAATAGTTTACAAACTAGAACGGTTGTTACGTCGCTTCCTACTGGCTGTACCGGTGGAAACCCAATAATTTCACAGTCTTGTACTATGCCAACTTCTGCTCCAACCGTAATTACTAACCTAGCTAACAACATAAGCCAAAATAATGTTGTTTTGAACGGTGCAATAACCAGCGATGGTAATCTTACAATTACTCGTAGTGGTTTTAATTATGGCACTACCATCTCTTACGGCAATAATTTACCCCAGAGCCCAACCATTACTGGCATTGGAACATTTAGTTCTAGTCTATCTGGTTTACTTCCTAACACCACCTACCATTATCAGGCTTATGCTTCCAATAATTCCGGAACAGCCTATGGCACCGACCAGACCTTTACCACTTCTCCCTTGGATATCAACACTTCCGAACCAACAGTGGAAACATTTAATGCTGACAATATTAGTACAAGCAGCGCTTCCCTCAATGGTATAATTATTGATACTGGCAATCTAGACATTACCGATAGCGGTTTCTACCTCGGCACCAGCACTGCCTATGGAATCATAGATCAAAAAAGACCAGCCGTTACCACGACCATTGCTTTTAATTACGTGGTACATAATTTAATTCCAGGAACAACTTACCACTACCAAACTTATGCTAGTAATACTTTAGGCACAGCTATTGGAAGTGATAAAAGTTTTACCACGGCCACCGAGCAGAATCAGCCACCAACCGATAACGACGATAATATCTCAGTACAATTTAGTAGCAATCTAAAATACGGGCAAAGAAGCAGCGATGTCAAAACTTTACAGATTTTCTTAGTTAATCAAGACAAGGGTAATTCAGCAGCAACCGCCCTAAGCAAGTACACGCCAACAACATATTTCGGTGCCGCCACTAGAAAAGCTATAACTGAATACCAAAAACTAAATGGTTTAACGGTCACCTACTACCTCGACACTCCAACTAGGACAAAAATCAATGGTTTAAAGAAAATTTTAATTCCGACAACAAGTAACGGCAAAACAACTTATACCTTAACCACTCAATAAAATAAAAAACAGACTCACTTGAGTCTGTTTTTTGTTTGAAAATATTTTAATCCAATAATAATCTCACCAGCCTCACTTCCTCAAAAGAAAACTCGCTGCCCAAAATTGACATCGCGGGAACCAAGCGATATTTTCCTTCTTCTTTGCCACCAGAAAGCAAGGCTTTTTTAATTTTTTCTAGACGATCAGAGGCAACAATTCTAAAAATAAATGACCAATCAACTTCTTGCTTTCTCTCTCTTAGTTTTTCCAAGTGACTAATAATTGTTCCCATGGTCAGATCACGAGTTTCCACAATATCAAAAATGGAAAAACCTTCATCGAGTAATTTTTTTGTTTCCAAATAGGTATCACCTTTTTTCTTTTTTGGCTCTTTTTTGCCAGCACCGACTGAAATTAAAAAATCATTCTTAAGCTGTTCAACTTCTTTGTGATTTTGCTTTCTCAAATTCGCGCAGTGATGATGAGATTCTTCCCTAAACAACTGATCAAAATCCCTAACCTCATCACTAACTCGCAAGGCCATTTCATTAAAACCCAAAAGCGAAAGACCGGACAAACTTCTAACGCGCGACAAAGCAACATAACCCATGCCTCGTTCAAAGGAACGCGATAAATCTATTTCCGCCGCATCAAGTGACATGCCCTGACTTTTGTGAACCGTAATTGCCCAAGCTAGACGTAACGGATATTGAGTTATCTGCGCCTTAATAGAATCATTTTCTTCAATCACCCAAACCGCCGGCTTAACCTCAATAATCCGGCCAGAGGCAATCTTTACTTTGATGTTTCTCTCATCGCAATGCTCAACCACGCCAAGCGTGCCATTAACATAACCTTCTTCAAAATTATTTTTGACAAACATCACTCGCGCGCCTTTTTTTATTCTCAAAATTTTTGGCGCCAAGCAACTTTTCTCCAAAGTTTCTACCAGACCTCTTTTGCCCGCTCCGGTCATATCATAAACAAATAACTCGCCTTTCAACTTTAACAATTCCTTTTCATTTTCAAAATCAACATCATTATTATGAGAATATAATTTCGTTGGCTCTATTTTTGTCGGCTTGGAATTAAATCTAGACTTTAAAGTTTTCAAAACCTTATCACCAACTTTATTATCACGAATAGCATTTAAAACATTGGAAAATTCAGAATCATTCTGACGATGCTGTTCTTCTAGATAACAAATTTTCAAATCCATTGATTTCCAAATTTCCGAATGATAGGCAAAAAGAGCCGCATCCTCTCCGAACCGGCTAACTGGTGGTAACTGAAAAAAATCACCACAAAGCACGACTTGCATCCCGCCAAACGGTTTTTGATTTCTCTTCATAGCCTTGGCGATTTGATCGACTAAATCTAAACGATAATGATGAAGCATCGAAACTTCGTCAATCACCAACACCTTAGCCTCATCAAATCTTTTGCGCAGATAAGATTTTTCCGCCAGCTCCATCAGATCGTGACCACTGATTTTATCCTTAATTCCCATGCCGGTCCAAGAGTGAATAGTTACGCCTCCCATGTGGGTCGCAGCAATGCCCGTTGAAGCCGTAATACCCAGACCGACGCCGTTAGATCTTAAATATTTAACGTATTCATTTAGCAAATAAGTCTTACCACTTCCGGCCGCGCCAGTTATAAAAACATTGTGGCCCATTTTCAAAATTTCCAAAGCTTCCTTTTGTGTCATTTTAAACTTTAATTTTCTAATATTTCAGCCTTAATTCTAGCACGAAAAAGACAAAACAAAAAACAGGCCTTACGACCTGTCTTTTGAAAAACTAAATCAGTTTAATCCGACTTAGCGAGTACAACCACAATTAGTGGAAGTGCTATTTGTTCTATGGTTTCTATATCCTTGGTTATAGCTATTTGAACATGAAGTGTTTAGAGTACCAGTAACAGTCTTAGCTAAAAAGGTACTACCATTAAGCCACTGACCGGTAATATTAATTTGGTTGCCAGATTTCAAATCTGATAAACCAGCTAATTTGCCACTAAGAAGAATTTGAGCGTTGCCAACATAAACTGTATAAACAGCTCCGTTGTCCCATCTCAATGAGATGTTTTTACCATCAAGATCAGTGGAGATTACTCTACCATAAATCTGAGTTGAAGCTGAACTAATACTAATATTGATTGATTGAGCAGAAATCTTATTAACGCCAACCAAAACGCCATTAACTGTAAGCTTATCGCCACCATTCAGTTTAGAAAGGTCGGCAGCCTGACCATTAATAGTCAAAGAAGCGTTAGACTTAAGCACATTATAGTTTGTGCCATCGTTAGCCAAGACGGTCATTGAATCGTTAGTCAAACCAACAATTTGGCCATCGACAGTTAAATAAGTCGGAACCTTAACAGTAATATCTAAATATTTAGCAGTGATATTATTGTTGTTGCCCAATTGGCCATTGATCGTAACTTGATCATTAACCATTAAACTACCATAAATAAAGCTTTGCTTTTTAACGGTAATTTTAGCGTTGGTAATATCAACAGTGTAATTAGAACCGTTAGTTGCTAGGACGGAAATAGTTTTGCCATTTACGGCAGTAACTCCACCAGCGATAACGACCTTATACATTTGATTTCCCCACTTTAAATCTTTATAAGTAGCAGCTGAAACGGTTGGTGCGGAGACCAAAGAGATTAAAGCAATGGCTACTAATAGGACTTTTGTGATGTTTTTGTTCATCTTTTTCATAATAATAATTGACTTAATTTGTTTTATATGTTATCTTGGCTTATTTTAGCCAATATTTAATAAATTTGCTCGATTTCAACTACTTTTTTATTAAGTAATATATTATGATAGCATATTTAATTAATTTTGTCAATAGTGGCTAAAATAGGTCATCCTCCTTTTTCAATTTAGACAAAAAAATCCATCTAGTAAATTAGAGCTAAAAATCAATAGAAATAAACTTAATAAATAATTAATGACATGCTATAATGAGATTATATTAACCTACAGATAGTAATATTTCATTAAGATAATTTAAAATTAATTAATTTTCTCCCATGCTTAAAAGATCTACAATCTTGGCCATGATCGCTTTTTTAATGGCCAGCGCCTTTTTACTGGCGCCAAAAACTTCGCTAGCCGAAACATGGAGTGTTGGCAATTACACGCCATTCAATCCAATTCCAGTAAGTAAAATTTATTGGCCATCAATGACTCACATCAATCATGTGGCTGCCCGACCAACTTCAGCTGGTAATTTGGACATTACTACAGATAATATGGCGGGTTCAGCTCCAGCTTTAATTGCTGCGGCTCATGCCAAAGGCGTTAAAGTTCTTTTGTCTGTTCAAACTGGCGCTTCTACCAACTACTTTAAAACAGCCATCGAAAACAACTTAACCGGGTTTGTGAATAGTATTATTAGCAATGTTAACACTTACGGTTATGACGGTGTAGATATCGACTGGGAATCATGCGATTACAATTCTGCCACTGTCCAAACCGATATGACTAATCTCATAACTAAGCTACGCGGTAGCTTAGCCGCTGGAAAACTTCTCACTGTTGACGCAGCCACTTCTCCAGTCGATGCTCGTTACTGGAGCTCTAAAACTATTGCTATCTACAACAAATTAGATAGGATTAATGTTATGACTTACGATGAATCTGGACTCGGTAATTGGAATCCTTATACTTGGCATAACTCTGCTCTAAACGGAACACTAACAGGAACTGGCGCCGTCGTATCCTTTGAATCAGTCAGACAGAATTATTTGGCCGGTGGACTTCCTGCTTCAAAATTAAACTTAGGCTTGGCTTTCTACGGCGATGTCGTGACCGGTGTTTGCCAAACATCTGCCTGCACTAGCGGAGTTACTGGACCAAGACAAAGTTTCCTTATTGGCAGCGGTTCTTCAAATCAACAAACTTATGCTCAAATTAAAGCTACTTATGGCAGTCTAGATTCAAGCAATCCAAATTGGCATTGGGATTCTGTTGCTGACGTACCTTATTTAAGTATCACTTCTTCAACTGTGGCTGGTGATAAATTTGTAACTTACGATGATCCTCAATCATTAACAGACAAGATTAATTATATTAAATCTAATGGTTTGGGTGGCTGGATTATGTGGATGAATGATCAGGAATACAACGCTAACAGTGTGACCGATGCTCAAAAATATCCTTTGTCTAGCGCAGTGGCAGCCACTTTGGATAAAAATGCTGTATCAACCACTACGAACGGTGGTGGCGGCGGTAGCGGTTCTGGCGGCCAACAAATAGCCACCACCTCCAAGCCAACAGTAACCACAAATGTAGCAACTAACGTAACCACAACCAAGGCTACGCTTAACGGTTTAATCACTAACACTGGCAACTTACCGATCAACTTCGCCAATACTGGTTTTTATTACGGAACCAGCACTGCTTACGGTCACACATTTACAGCTAGCACCACTGGAACATCATCAATAGCCCTTACTGCCAATCTTAGCAGTTTAATTTCTGGCACAACTTATCATTTTCAAGCTTTTGCCACTAACGCTTCTGGTACGGCCACCGGCATTGACCAATCATTTACCACTACAATCACAGCGCCGGTAGCTACCACTACTCAAGTGATTACCGATCTCTGGTTTGGCCATGATATTAAATACAATCAAACTGATAGCGATATCATCGGCCTACAAACCTTCCTGAAGTATAAAAATACTGGAACTTATGCCAGAGCCTTGCCCAGTACACCTACAAGCGTTCTTAATCTAGCAACCACCAAAGCCATAATTGAATGGCAGAAAGTCAATGGTCTTTGCATTACCACCATCGATACTAATTGTGACGGCATACTTAGCAATACCGAAAGTAGAAAATTAAACAATAACTCAACGATTCTTAATTCTGATACTCGTGGCCGAATTGACGATATGAATTTATCACTGGCCAAGACAACCGTTATTAGCACTGGTAAAGTGACTTACAGTATTGCACTGAAAGGCCAGGTACTAGGAGTAAAAGTCTACGCCGATGGCACGTTACTTCGCTCCGTTGAAACTGGCAGAATTTACGTTATCGTAAATGGTCAAAAACAATATATCCCAACTATTGCCAAACTCAAGAGCTATGGCAAAAAACCAATCTACAATGTCAACGAAGAAGAACTAGCTAACTACTAAAAACTGAAATTAAAAAAGACGGCTGAATAGCCGTCTTTTTTATTTTGAATTGTGGGACGCAATTCCGTTATTCCGAATTAGTTAAGATTTATAAAGCCATTAAATCGGCCGTGGAGTCAATGGGAAAAATCAGCTATCTTCAAGAGAAGATCAAAAATCTATAATTTCCTCATACTAGAACACAATAACATGGCTTGCTCTCTTATTTGGCTTTCAACTTCTTCAGCCGTCATATTTTCCGAAGAAAACCAGAAATTTGTGGCACGAAGTACAAAAAATGGCAAGAGTTGTTCTGCTAGTATTTCCGCCTTAATATTTTTATTTTCTAAGCCATATTTGATCCACGCAGAAAGAATACTAACCCAATCATTGATTTGGATGTCAGAATCATTAAAATCTTTCTTTGTAATACCATTTGGAACCCAACCCCATTCGGTTAAATTGCCGGAAACTAATTGAGAAATAGAGTGCTCCCTCATAACCTCGGCCGCTACTCTATGCTGAAATAATGACGCCGAAGCAATATTATTAACCATAGCTTCATCATCTATCTCCTTTATTTTTTTAATTTTTACTTCCCTGAGCAAGGACAAAGCTGATGCGGCTATTTGAGGAAACATATATTCAAGTTTATCAAAACTGGGATTGTGTTTTTTTTCACCCAAACTAACCTGCCTATGCCTCAAGCCACTTGTAATGGCCGCCAATGTTAAAAAAATATCAATTCCATAGCCATTAGCTGATTCTGGTATTTCTAAGTTCTGAATAATATCCAAAATCGAGTAGTTAAAAGCAAAGTCACCAGCAATTGGCTGACGAGCTTTTATACCAGTTAAGGCTAATACTATCGGGTACGCAAAATGATTTGTGGAGCTTCCTTCAAATCGACTTCTGGCATATAAAGGAGTTACAAAATCAGCCTGATTGCTTATAAGCGGGTTTAAAAGTTCACTTATCCATGATGAATCAGCAGAATTTATGTCGGCATCAATAGTTAAACAAAAATCAGCTTTTTCTTGATATGCTATTTTTATAAAATGCAACAAATTTTTACCCTTACCTCTTGACCCCTCCAGGATTATCGACTGCTTAGGAAAGACTGTGTCAGTACTATTAAAGATATTAACAGTGTCGTCATTGCTCGCACTATCAATATTTATGATTTTAGCATCAATCGTCTTTCTCATAAACAAAGAAAGGTCTTGCAACCCCTTATCAACAAGCCTCGTTACTAAGCTGATTGTCCTAGCCTCATTAAGGCTAGGTATGCAGATATAGATTTTCACTGTCCTTTTTCAAGTTTAATAAGCCTTTCATTTTCTTCATCATAACGATCCTTGAGCTCCCCTATCACTAGTTCTGAAGAAAACTGCTCTGTCATATTAATAAAGTATAGAATTTTTTCAATTAACATCCTTTGCTTTTTTAAATCTGACACTAAATGAATATAAATACTATTAACGAGTATATCGGCTGCCTTAACCACAATAGTTTCCCTTCCCATAGAAACAGTGCGCTTAAACATTTCTTTATACCTTTCTACCGGATCAATTATGTCTGATTGAAAAGACACGGCCTCCACCCAATTCCCTATCTTTTCAGAAAAATCATTTTTAATATCACCAACAGAAACATCTGAATCCTCAACAAGATCATGAAGGATTCCGACAATGATAATATCAGTTTCATAGCCATGCTCAAGGAGATAAACACCCAACCTAAGACTATGGAGTATTACTGGCTTAGGATTTTTCCCTGACTCTTTGTATTTTTCCACCAGATAAGAAATGGCTTTTTCAACCTTAAAGCTTTCTTCAGGGGAGATAAATGTATGCATATTTTTATAATTTAATATGATTATAGCATAAAAAAAGGGTATGGTCGAGACCATACCCTAGTGGCTTTCAGAAGCGATGTAATCTACAACTTTTCCGAGTGGGCCAGAAACAAACCACATGGAGTGTTCTACAAGTAGACTCTCCATGATTTTTGCGCGTTTTACGAATAGCATTTCCGAATCAAAGGAGGGAACATAGCCCAGGTAGTGTAATTTTTCGTCAAGAAGCGCCATGCAAGTGCCTCGAATATACCTTGAGAAATTCTCATTGAGATATAAACGGTTCACTAGAGTGTCTGCAGACTTAACAAAGAGATCATTTTTTGTTTCGTCCACATGCACTAAAAATACACTCCCAAGGAACATCTCTTCCGTGCATAGTTCTATATTGGCTCTTGGTGGATGCACGAGAACCTTGCGTAACCACGGATCCTCCTTCTTTTCGGGGAAAAGATGCAACAAGTCTGGCATGTTTCTTTGGATAGATTCATAGCGAAGAGACAAAAACTTCGTTCCGCCATGGATTACTATTTTACCATTCTTATCCTCAGAACCGATAACAACCAGATCATTTCCAATCAGCCGTCCCCCATGTGATCTACATAAGCCGAGTGCGGTTGTTGTTTTTCCCGAGCCTTCTTTACCCAGAATAAGAACTGCATTAGACCCAAGCATCACCGCAGCGGCATGAACAGTAACAAATCCGTGTTGTTGACGTTGAAGTTCGATGAAAGGGAATGCTGCATAAAGCAAAGTCTCCCCTTCCTGAACTGAACGCCAAGGAGCACGAATAACTACAGTTTTGTCAGAATATTTGACCGTTATTTCTTCTTCACTTTCTTCATAACGAATCACATACTCGCTGGAAGACACTTGCGGAAATATGCGGAAACCTAGAAATTCCGGCGCTTCTGCAAGTCGCAGAAACGCCGGAATAAGATCCCTGGATGATTCGAAGGCGATTTTCCAACCATCTACTTCGATAGTACAAGCGTACATGTTATCACCTCGATCCTTCTCAAAGCCTTTCGATCCATGGACGAAACGAGAGAATCTCCTGAAGATAATTTACAGAGAGAAGCTCCGATTCGATAATTGGCTCGAGGTCTTTGGGATTTACATCTTGATCCACAGAAACGCCAAGGAATCTTGGGGGAATCAGTGAATCACCACAACGGGTCATCGCGGAAACAGAACATTTCACGTTGAGTCTTGCGCTAACCGCATGGGCGAGTTTCGAAGTAAGATAACCAAGAACGCGTCCAGTGTGATAAACTGGGTTTTTTCCCGCCCACGATTCTTGAGTGTGAACGCGATGAGAAGATATGATGCCGGATATGGTATTGCCCCTTCCGACCATCCCCTCCTCTCCGCATTCAATGCAACTGCCAACACCGAGCATGTAGAGACGTTGGTAAGGATTGATCCGAACCGAAACATCGAGCCGATGGCAAGAGATAATACTCTCAGCCAGTTCTTGAAGTTTCTTTTCGTGCTCCATGATCATATCTCGGTATTGTTCATACGACGCCGTATGAACGCTGATGGTCGGCACGCATAGAGTCACCTCAAGACGATTTTCCTGACGAAGGACAAGCACCTTAATGTCTTGGCCAATCTCAGGAAAACGAGGTATCGCAAAACCGTCTTTTTCTTCCCAGAAATAACGTTCAAGACGATAAGCAATTGACTCCGCTGGCGTTGGCGGCCAATGAGATACGCAGAAAGACGTATCATTGGCCTTTGGCGCTGTAGCATCGGGCACATCGTCCCTATTCCTTGGAGTGAACCAATGAGGAACCTTAGTGCACTGAGTTGCATTGGGCGTAATCACGACATCGTCGACCGTCAAACGAGGAAGCACTTGAAAAAGATATTGTGAAACCGCCTCCCTTTGAATCGACTCAATGTCGATGTGTTCGTTGCCGAGCACATTCGACATGCGGCCGTTAACCCGTACTTGGATCGGACTGATTCGCTCGCAAGAGCCGTAATCATTTTGAAAGTGTCCAGCACCAATGAAAAGTTTATCCACGTTGTGGTGCAGAACAAATCCGAAACGATCCAGGCAATAACGAGAGAATTTTACTGATACTTCGTTGGCCAGAGCATCCGCAAGGGAGTCTGGATGGCCAACACCTTTTCTTTCAACCACCTCAATGGGAGAAAGCATCGGATCTTGGTAATCTTTGGTCACACTCAAGAAATCCATGATAACCTCCTTTTAGAGTAAGAAATCCTTGATACTTGATTCTTCTGTTACGGTAAAAGAAACTCCCCGGATAAGAACCACCGGGATTCCTTCGTCCGCTTGCCCCATTAAAATTGAGGCGGCGGCGGCGAGTTCGTCAATGAGAGCAATTTGGTTGCAAGACTCATTTCCAAAAAGATCTTTTTTGACTTTTTTTTCAATTGCCCCAATGCCAGCAATGCCGATTGCCATACCAACAGATCCTCCGCGATAATCCCGACCACAAGAGTCATTGATGATTACTGCAACTTTCTTGTTGGTTTTTTCAAGGATATAGTCGCGGATGCTTCGAGCACTCCGATCGGAGTCTTTGGGCAATAAGACGACCATACCTGCTTCGTGTGGAGCAATGTTCGAGCGATCAACGCCAGAACTTGACCCAACGAAGCCAAGACGATGTCGAGTTATAACCATTCGACCCTTAATAGCAATCACTTCTTTTGCCTCGTCTAAGTAGATTTGGCAAAGACGCGGATCACGTCCGGTCTGATTGGCGATCTCCTGAGCTTGTTTCGATGGAGTGATTTTTGACACATCAACGATTGCACCCTCGGACTTGGATACAATTTTTTGAGCGATGACTATGACATCACCCTCATTTACGCCAACCGTTTTAAAAAGGCCGTCAAGAATTAATCGGCCAAGATCATCCCCTGGGTTTATCAGGGGCAGGTCATTTACCGGATGTAGACTGATAGATTCCATGGTTTTCTCCTTTGATTTGAATTATTTTATCAATGAACACACCAACTCATTGTTATATCCCAATTATAATATTTTGTCAAGCTGAAATTAACTGAGTTAAAATATGGATTCGTCCCATAATTATTTCTAAGACATAAGGAGTCTTAATGATTCTATGGATTGCCTCATTGCTTTTTTAGCATCCCGGTTGATATGTGTTTCTATGGATAAAAAAATTTCCTTGTTCTGAAAAACTTTTTCAATATCTGGAATTATTTTTTTATAATCAATTATTCCCTCACCTAGAGTTACATAATTATTATTAACATCAAAATCT
>CAIVNC010000021.1 GCA_903907165.1 Candidatus Buchananbacteria bacterium | reverse complement strand
TGCTGCGACCTCTTCAGCCACTAAGACTGGGTTATTAACATCAGCTGATTGGAATACTTTTAATAACAAAGCATCGACATCTACTGTTAATCAAATGATTGCCGCTTCGTCAACGTGGACAGTTAATGGAAATAATATTTCTAATAGTAATTCTGGCAATGTCGGCATTGGTATTATTACGCCAGCTGCCAAATTTGAGGTTGCTTCTTCCAGTAATTACTCTATCCGTTTGCTAACTGGTACCAATACGAGCGGCTACAGTTTAAGTGTTGGCGTCAACGATGATGGCGTTAATTTCATAAATAATTCCTTGTCCAGAGGTTTTAATTTCAAAAACAATAATGGCAACACTAATCTAATGTCTATTGACCCCAGTGGTAACGTCGGTATCGGTACAACGACCCCAAGCCAAAAATTAACTATAGCGGGGAGTATTCGTATTTTTGATGGCACTCAAGGTGCTGGCAAAGTTTTAACCTCCGATGCTAATGGCGTTGGTTCTTGGACGACAATAACTGGCTGGTCAACTACAACCGATAATACGAATTGGGATACAAAATTTACCAGCGCGCCAAATGCCTCCTCTAGCACTAGGGGATTACTAACTTCAGCCGACTGGAATACTTTTAATAATAAACAACCAACGGGAAATTATTTATTATCTGTAACGGCCAGCGCTCCTTTGTCTGGTAGTGGAACGGCTGCCTCGCCTTTAATTATTTCTAAGGCCAGTAGCACTGCTAATGGATATTTAATTTCAGCTGATTGGAATAATTTTAATAATAAAGTGTCTTCTCAGTGGACAACAACTGGCAGCGATATTTATTATAGCGGCGGCAAAGTAGGGATTGGCATGACAAGTCCGTCTGCTATGTTGGCAGTAGCTGGAGCGGCTAGATTTTCTAATGGAGGTTATTCAATAGATATTGGAACTAGTACCGCGCCTAATATGGCTGATACGATTAGTTTTAATGTAAATTCTTCAGCTTATATTAAATCAACAAATTGGATTTCTTATAATGCTTCTGGACATCAATTTTATGATAGTACGGGCTTTGTCATGGGAGTTAATGGTGGCGGGGTAAATATGGGTTCTAATGCTGCCGGAGCTAAGACATTATTAAATCTTTCAGATTTGGCTAGTAGCGGTCCGATAATTTCTCTTCGTGGTGCGACGACAAATTATAGAGGTCTAAAAATTGCTAGTCAATTCCTTCCTGATTCCGAATATTGGTTTGTTGGAGCTAGTAGCAGTGATTTTGTCTTAAGAAGAGGTGGGGCGACCAATGACATCGTTGATAATAATGGCAATATTGGTATTGGGATGACTCCCGGGGCTTACAAATTGGATGTAAATGGCGGTGCTCATGTTTCTAGTGGCTTGACTGTTGGTGGATCGGCAACCATTGGTGGTAGTGTAAGCTCAGTTGGAGGATTTAATACGGCTACTGGTATAGCAAGCATTGGTGGATTACAGATAACCCCGGTTGATACTTCAGATGTAAAAATGAAGACTGGCGCTGGCAATCCAGTCGGTTGGGATATAAGCTCAAGCATAACTGATGCCTTTGTAATGGCTGGAAGGATAGGTAGTATAGTCGGAAATAGCACCGCCTGCGAGACTAGATGCATGTCTTTATCTGTTGCTGAACATTCAGCAGAAGTAATGTGCATTAAAGGAATTAAATCTGGCGGGACTGTCGTCCCATGTTCTACGGCCGTTGCTAATACCGGAACTTGTAAATGCTTAGTTGTTTATACGCATTCGTAATTTATCATTTTCTTAATGAATCAATTGAAATCAAAGAAATTTTGGTGGCTTTTCGGTGGCGGTTTGGTGCTGTCGGTGGTTTTGTTTGTTTCCATTTTTTCTGTTTCAGCTAGCTTTGTCTGTTCCGGCACTAACGGCGGTCTTGGCAGTTGCCAAGTGGCAGGTTGGCTTTGGTCTAATACCTATGGCTGGATTTCCCTAAATTCTGATAATCCCGAATTATCGCCTGATATTGAAAATATAAACATTCACAGATCTGGTGTTCCATATAAGGTTAGTGTTGATGCTAGCAATAATATTAGCGGTTACGGTTGGTCATCAAATGTCGGTTGGGTTTGTTTTGGAAGCACTTGTACCGGCACCCCGCCATTTTCTGCCGGCGCAACAATTTTGGCTACCTCCACGGACGAGATTGTCGGTGTAGCCAGGGTCATGTCGATTGGCGGTGATAATGGTTGGATTAAATTGGGTAATGGCAACAGTACTTCCAGTTTTGCTATCGGTCAGGAGTGTTATGATTGCCAGTCTAGGTGTGACGTGAATTTTGCTTGTGGCAGTTATGTTTCTACCACCTTGCAATGTGAAAATAATTTTTCAAGAAGTTGTAGTGAGGCTAGTTCAAGTAGTCCTGAATGCGATTGCAAAACTTTTTTTAAGGATAAGTTTGATAGCTGTAAAATTTGTTTTGAAAAGGCAAATGAAGATAATGTTGTAGGTGGTAGTGGAAGGGTTGCTAGAAATTGCAGTGTTTGTGAAACAACAACAACGATATCTAATGGAATACCACAAGGGGATAGAGTTGTTTGTCTTGGTGCTAGCGGTAATGATGGTTGTTCTAATGCTTCTTCAACAACTAATTTGTATGGTTTCAGAGCCGATCTGGCTAATGGCAAATTTGTTGGCTGGGCTTGGGGCGGAAGTGTTGATGATAGCGAAGGTATTGGCTGGGTCAAAGCCGATTTGACGGCCGGAATTGTTTATCCATGGCTCGAGACAAAATATGGCTCCATCTATTCTTCTTCAACCTCCCCTAATCCAGCATTCAGTCAAAAAAGCGATGTTCAAGTAAATAACGCCACTTATTGTTTGTTTCAAAATGGCAGCGTAGTACCAAAAAATTTCACTTCCTCTGCTGACTGCCCGGTCAATTACAATGTTGGTTTAAATTTTTTAAAACTAAATTCCAGTAGCACTGCTTATTATAATGCTCTTGGCCGAATAGACGTTGGTGGTTTATCCACAGCCCTAGCTAATGGTCGCGATAAATATGGCTACAAAGTGATTGAGTTGGGAGATAAATTTGAAAGTTCCTCAACTATTTTGAGAGAAAGTGTTTATGTTGCTCCTGGTAATTTGGACGTTGGGAATTTAACATTTAACGATGGAAATGGTATAATAAACGGAAGTGGACTGGTAATCGTCGATGGGGATTTAAATATCACGGGAAATATTTTTTATGGCAGTAGTTCTGCTACTGATTTAAAAAAATTAGCTTCAATTGCTTGGATTGTTAAGGGTGACGTAGTTGTTAGTTCTAATGTGACTAGTACTGTGGGAGCTTTTTTGGTGGTTGGTACCAGTACTCCCGTAAATTGTGATCCAGTTGGAGATACGTATCCTAAGTATAATAAGAATGGTTGCGGAGTTTTTTATTCAGTTAATCCAAATGACAATTCTAGAGATAACTCACAGCTTAAAATCATGGGATTGATTGTGGCTAAAGCCTTTGATTTCAGAAGATATTATGCCAGTTTGAAGCAGGGAGCAGAACGAATTATTTATGACGGCCGTCTGATTGCTAATCCTCCTCCTGGATTAAAAAGTTTTGGCGAGGGTTTGCCGGTCATTAGGGATTTTATATATAACCAATAAGATATGGGTTTATTTTCATCAACAAATAGCTATCTAGGAGTAGATCTTGGTACTTCATCCGTTAAGGTGGTGGAGTTAGCCGATATGAAAGGGAGACCGCGACTAGTGACTTATGGCTTTACCGAAAGAAAAATTGGAGAGGTTGCTGATGGTGGTAATGCCAATTTAATGGCCAATACCGATGAAGTGGCTGCTATTCTGAGGGATATTTGTGATAAATCTAAAATGACTAGTAAAAAGGTGATTGCTGCTTTGCCGACTTTTTCAGTTTTTACTTCAGTTCTAAATTTTCCTTCCATGTCCAAAAAAGAATTGGACGCTGCCATTCACTGGGAAGCCAAAAAAATCATTCCTTTGCCGATTGAAGAAATCATTTTGGATTGGAAAATTATTTCTCAAGATGAGGCTGGCAAGGTAGAATCCAAAGATGGTAATGGTGCAGAAAACAGTCAAGAAAATAAATCGTTCACTAAGATTTTTTCCAAGCCTCAGGCTAATGTCAGAGTTCTACTTACTGGCGCTAGCAAAAAGCTGATCAAAAAGTACATGGAAATTTTCCAAAAAGCTGGTTTGAATCTTTTAAGTTTAGAAACGGAAAGTTTTGCTTTGGCTAGATCACTGGTCGGAGTTGATAAGTCAGTAACGGCAATTATTGATCTTGGCGCCTTTAGTTCCAATATTATTGTAGTTGAAAGCGGAGTACCAGTACTTAGTCGTAGCGTTAATCTAGGGGGCATTTCTATAACTAGAGCAATTTCTTCGGCTATGAATGTTAATTTGGATCGAGCTGAACAATTCAAGCAAGATATGTTGATGGGAGCTGAGATCGCTGAAAACTCTTTGCCTCAAGCAGTAGAAAAATCATTTGCTCCGATTCTTAATGAAATCAAGTATACTTTAGGATTATATGAAGAACAGCATGGTCGTAAGGCAGAAAAAATAATCCTGACTGGCGGTTCGGCTTTACTTGGTAATTTATCTGGTTATTTAGCAAAAACCTTAGATCTTAGCTGTTATCTTGGTGATCCTTGGGCAAGAGTGGTTTATCCAGTTGAATTAAGGCCAGTTCTCGATCGTATCGGTTCTAGGTTTGCCGGTTCTATCGGCTTAGCTATGAGAAACATAGAATAATAAAATAAATGGCGGAAATTAATTTATTGCCGAATGAGTTAAGGCAAAAAGATCAGAAAGACAGAGAAAGAGCGGCGCGCCGAGCTAAAGTTTTTAAGGTTGAATTATCTAGGCCGAATACTCAAGATAAAAATATTTTAAAAAGCGATACGGTCAAGAAATCATTTTGGTCTGATGTTTTTGGCGTTAAAAAGGAAAAACCAGCTAAGGTTATTAATCAGAATGAAAACGTTGATTCCAGTCTTTCTGATATTAAATTAGAAAAAGGCAAATTCGGCGGTGATTTTTTACCAATTAAAAATTCCAAAGTTGTTGTTAATGAAGAATATTCTGAAGTAAAAAATCCAATGCAAGCAAAAACTAAAAACACTTGGTCTCAACTTCTTGGTCCAGCTCATTTGCCCTTGACTACAAAACCAAAGACCGGACAGATTGTTTTTGAAAAAGAGGCTCCTCGATCACAAAATTTTAGCCGGCCAATAGTTAAGCCAGTAATGCAAACTCCAGTGCCAATGGTCAAAAAACCAATTGCACCTGTTGCGCTCAAAGTTAAAAAAGAAAAATCAGATAGTTGGTGGAAAATTTTTCTTGATTTATTTAGTTTTAATAAATCTAAAATTAATTTACCTAAAGCGCCATTGCCGGAAAATTTAGTTTTACCTAGGGTGGCCGCGCAGGCACCAAAATTAGTTCCACTGCAACCAGTTTTATCTAAAGTTGATCCAGCTTCTTTGCTTAAAACTAAGCCGATTAAATTACCAAAAATCAAGGGAGAATCTTGGTGGCATAAGCTTTGGAATCAGCCTAAAATTAAAAAACAACCAGTTATTTTACCGGTTGCCAAAATAGAAAATAATAATATCCAATTGCCAAAAGCAGAAAATAAACCAGCTCATTCTGTTAAGGTTAAGGAGGCAAAGACGGATAATTCTTTTCATTTGGTTGATAAACATGAGGGTTTTATGCCAAAAATTAATTTGATTCCCGAGGAATTGCTGTTTAGAAAGCAAACCAATACGACGACTCAGTCCATTGTTATTGTCTTGGTGGTTCTCACGGCTGCGCTCATTGTTTATGGCGGAAATTATCTTATTGGAATAGAGCAAAATAAGATTGATGTTCAAATTCAAGAAAAGCAAGTTACAATCAATGGTTTAATAAATACCATAAAGGATAATCAGAAGGTTAAGCAGCGAAATGTTTTTCTTCAACAGAAATTGTTAGCGCTTAAAAATAATTGGGATAATCGTGTTAGTTGGTCTAAATTTTTTGACCTACTAGAAAGATATACCTTGCCAACAGTTTATTATACTAGTTTTTCAGCGGATAATTCCGGTCTAATTTCTTTGCCAGCCGTGGCTGATAATTACGAAGAGGCTGCTAGGCAAATAGTTGACATGCGCCAAGCAAAAGATTTTGTTAAAGAAGTTATTGTTGATGACGCTACTTTATCCGGTAATGAAAGAGCTGGTTACGGCGTTAGTTTTATTTTGAAAATAAAACTAGCTGATAATGTTTTCAAGAAATAATCATAAAACGATGGATATTGCTATCGACAAAAAAAATCGAGAATTGGTCCTGTTGAAGGTTAATTATTGGCTTGACCGATTTTTCCCTTGGATAGCTTTTTTAGTTTTTATTATTGTTTTGGCTATCGGTTGGGGGGTTATTTTGCAGAATAATTATAATAATCTGCAGAGAAGTATGGCCTTTGTGCCAAAAATGGATCAGCAGATAAAAAGTTATAGGCAAGAGGCCGGAGCTGTTGGTGGCAATATTGATCGTACTATAAATTTCAGTGAAAGCGATGATAAATTATTGTCCTTGGCGTTGCCATCAAACCCTGATTTTTCTTCGATCATGATTCAAATCGACAATGCCGCTAGAAAAAATAATTTTTTAGCCAATGATATAAAAATGGGATCAGTCCAGGCTTATGATAAAAAAGATGCTAGTAGTAAAATAAAAAAAGTTGATTTGTCAGTTTCTTTGGCTGGAGGCAGTTATGATAATTTAAAAACTTTTATTTCTGATTTGGAAAAAAGTCTTATGTCTTTTGATGTTATCTCTATTCAGTTTGGTGGCGGAAAAGAAAGTTCTGGCGGATATAATTTAAATTTAGTCGTTTATTATTATCCGGAAAATTAATTTATGGCTCAATCTCTACAAAAAATTCCAAAGAAAAAATTTAGGTTAATTCCAACCTTAGTGGTAGTTGCTATCTTGGCGGCTTTGGTTATCATTGGTTATTATTATATGTTTAATTCTATCAATGATCAGTATGTCAAAAACTCAGTTGCTTCTTCTGTCTTGACTGCGACCAAACAAAATAATCTTGAAGAAACTAAAGAAAAGGCCATAACTAATTTGCAGGGTTTAGAAAAGTCTGGTAGATATGGCGCTTGGCCGATTGCCGAGAATTTTTCTAGTTCTAGTGATCGTGGTAATCCTTTTGAAAAAAGCGTTACGGTTAAATAATTCTTATTTCTATGAATTCTGCTTCCCTAAAGAAAATTGAAGAGTATCTTTTGGCTAAATCGCTGGTTGAAGTCAACGCTTGGCAACAAGCCAAGGAAGAAGCTGCTAGCACCAAAAAAGATATTGAAAAAATTCTGGCCGAAAAAAATATTTTCGATCCAGTTGCTTTTGCTAGAATTAAAAGCGAAGTTTTTAATTTGCCGTTTGCTGACCTGTCTGAATATACTGTCGGTGTCAAAGTTTTAAATTTGTTGACGGCTAAGATTGCCCAAAATTACCAAATGGTAGTTTTTGAGCAAAAGGGGAGTAAAATTAGCGTTGGACTTGTCGATCCAGGAGATTTTCATGCCCATGAAGCAGTTGATTTTATGGCTCAGCAAAAAGAGCTTCAGCCTTCCTATTTCGTGATCTCTTTGGCTAGCTTTGAAGAAGTTTTTAAAATGTATGATCAAGAAGAAGCGGAACTGGGTTCAGCCTTAGCCAATGCCAAAGAAAAGTTTTTAACCAAGCAGGAAATTGATGAAGTAAGTGAAGACTCTGGAGATTTGGATCGAGTAGTCAAATCTGCTCCGGTCGCCAAAATCGTTTCGGTGATTATTAAAAATGCCGTTGATGGAGGCGCTTCCGATATTCATATTGAACCAGGTAGGACTGAGGCTAGAGTGAGGTATCGTATGGACGGCATCTTGCACACTTCTTTAACTATCCCGACTTTTTTGCATAATGCGGTTGTTTCTAGAATAAAAGTTTTGGCCAATCTAAAATTAGATGAAACTAGAATTCCTCAAGATGGACGTATTAGAGTTGATGTTGATGGTCAAGATGTAGATTTGCGCGTTTCTGTTTTGCCCATGCTTGATGCCGAGAAAGTTGTAATGAGAGTCTTGGATACTTCGGCCGGCGTGCCAACTTTGGCCGAGTTGGGATTTTTCCCGGAGGACATTGCAATCATAGAGAGAAATATCAAAAAACCTCATGGTCTAGTTCTTCTGACTGGTCCGACTGGTTCTGGTAAAACCACGACTTTATATTCTATTTTGAATATGTTAAATGGTGATAACTGTAATATTACCACCCTGGAAGATCCGATAGAATATTATATCAATGGTATTAACCAATCGCAAATCAGGGCGGACATTGATTTCACTTTTGCCAAAGGACTTCGCGCCATTTTGAGGCAAGATCCAAATATCGTTATGGTCGGAGAAATTCGTGACAATGAAACGGCGGAATTGGTGATTCACGCGGCGCTTACGGGTCATTTAGTTTTTTCCACTCTTCATACCAATGATGCTATTGGCGCTATTCCAAGACTGATGGACATGAAAGTAGAACCTTTTTTACTGTCCTCAACTTTAAATCTGGTTATGGCCCAAAGATTGGTGCGTAAAATTTGTCAGAGTTGCAAACAAGAAATAAAATTGCCGGACAATCTTCAGAAATCGATTGATGAGGATTTGAAAGGTATGCCAGCTGAAAGAATGAAGCAGTTTGGTGGCAAGTTAGTTTTTTATACGAGCAAGGGTTGCGCTGAATGTAACGAAACTGGCTATGTTGGCAGAACAGTGTTAAGTGAAATTATTGAAGTTGATCAAGAGCTTCGTGATTTAGTCAGCAAGGGATTTGACAATGTGGTAATAAGCGATAAACTTAAGGAGAAGAATCATGTCAGTTTGTTCCAAGATGGAGTTTTAAAGGCGTTAAGCGGCTTAACGACCATTGAAGAAGTTTTGAGGGTTGCTAGAGAATAATCCGCCAGCCGGCGAAATTAAATAATATTCAATCATAATTTTCTGTTTATGTTAAAAAAAGAAAAAAAAGTCAACATTTTAATCGTAGAAGACGACGTCTTTCTAGCTGATTTGTATAAAACAAAATTTACCCTGGAAGGTTTTGAAGTTTATTCTGGTTACGATGGAGAAAAGGGTTTGGAATTGGCCAAAAAGAACGAGCCAGATATTATTTTGCTCGATTTAATTTTGCCAAAAATGGGAGGTTTTGCAGTTCTTGAGGCAATCAAGGCGGACAAAAAGTTAAAAAATATCCCAGTGATTCTTTTGACTAATTTAAGCCAAAAATCAGATGTAGAAAAGGGGCTAAAGATGGGGGCCAAAGATTATTTAATCAAAGCTCATTTTATGCCATCAGAAGTCGTTGCGAAAATTAAGAAGTTGATCGCCGAAGTTTAGTATGGAATCGGCTCAAGAATTACAACTCAAGAGCATTTTAACGAACGCAGTTAAAAGCAAAGCTTCAGATATTCATTTTTCTGTTGGCAATAGCCCGATTCTTAGAGTGGGGGATGGCTTGGTTTCTTTGGACGATCAAGATGTTATCACTCAAGATTTTATGGAGCTTTTGACTGGCTTGATTTTGTCAGAAGAACAAAAGAAAAAGTTGGCTGATAATAAGGAGTTGATTCTGACCTACAATTTTGACAAAGATTTACGTTTTAAAATTAATCTTTTTTATCAAAGAGGAATGCTTTCGGCTAGTTTGCGTCATATTCCTTCGCAAGTGCCATCACTGAGCAGTTTAGGTTTGGGCGACGAAGTGATAGAGTTGGCTAATTTGAAAAAAGGCTTGGTAATTTTAGCTGGACCATTTGGTTCCGGAAGATCAACAACCGCAGCAGCTTTGATTGAAGAGATCAACCGCAATAGAAAAGAGTATATTATTACCATTGAAAATAATTCAGAATATCTTTTTGTTAATCGTCAAAGTATTATTGAGCAAAGGGAGATTGGTCGCGATACTAGATCTTTTGCCGATGCTTTGAATTATTTTCAGGAGGAAAATGGCGATGTTCTTTTTTTGGAAGAAATAAACGATCCAGAGGTTATTCCGATGATTTTAGAAATTGCTCGTGGCAGTTCTTTGGTTATAGCTTGTCTTGGCGCTGATTCTGCCTCAAAGGTTATTGCTAGAATTTTAGATAGTTTTCAAAGTTTCGATCAAGAACGAGTTCGCGATTTGTTATCAACGGCGCTAAAGGCTATTTTGTGCCAAAAATTATTACCGCAAAATGGCGGTGGCATGATTGTGGCTTATGAACTGCTCAAAAATAATGATTCGGTTAAGTCGATGATTTTGAGCGGCAGTGTCGGTCAGTTGGATAATCTGATTCAGACGTCCAAGCGAGAGGGGATGATTTCTTTTGAACAATCTTTGGCTAATCTAGTCAAGACGGGTAAAATATCAAAGGAAGATGCCGAAGAAAATGTTAACGATAAGAATGCTTTAGATAATTTGTTAAGTTAATTTGATTAATATTAATTTTTTTCATGCCGATTTTTTCGTATAGAGTCAAAGATAAAAAAGGTCGTCGGGCCAATGGCATTATGGAAGCCGCGTCCGAGGATAATGTGGCTGAACTTTTGGAAAAGAAGGGCTTTTTTGTTTTGGACGTTTCCAAAAAGAAAATTCAGGAAATACAAGAAACTCACTTTGCTGAATGGTTATTTAATCGAGTAAGTAGCAAGGACTTGGTGATTTTTTTCCACCAGTTGTCTTTGATGATTAGAGCTAATTTGCCGATCATTAGAATTTTTCGTATTTTAGTCAGGCAAACAGAGAATAAAAAATTAAAATTAGCAATTTCGGCGGTGGCTGATGAAGTTGATGGTGGCGCTAGCTTGTCAGCTTCTATGTCTCAATTCAAAGATATTTTTGGTAGTTTTGCGATTAATGTTATTAGTTCTGGTGAAACTTCAGGTCGTTTAGCCGAAGTGGTTGATTATTTGGCTGATCAACAAGAAAAGGATTACGGTTTGGGTTCAAAAATAAAAGGAGCGATGATTTATCCCGCTTTTATAGTCGGAGCTTTGTTTGTGGTCGGTTTTTTAGTCATGACTTTTGTTATTCCTCAGACCACGGCCATGCTCAAAGACACGGGAGCGACCTTGCCCCTAGTTACTCAAATTCTAATTACCGTTTCTGATATTTTCAAAAACTTTTGGTGGGCGATTATTTTGGTGGGTGGCGGTTTGGTTGTTTTTGTTCTATATTTTGTGACTCAAGTTAAGATGGGCAAGGAGTGGCTTGATCGATTTCAGTTGCATGTGCCGATTTTTGGACCGTTATTTCAAAAGATTTATGTGGTGAGGATTATTCGTAGCTTGGAAACTTTGCTAAAAGGCGGGGTGCCAGCGGCCGCGGCTATGGAGTCGGTTCGTGATTTGGTGGGTAATAGTGTTTATGCCAAAATCTTGGACGAAGCGGTGCGTTTGGTTAATGAAGGTAATCCTATTTCAGAAGGTTTTAATGATAATAAAGAAGTGCCTCTAATGGTTTCCCAAATGATGAGTGTCGGTGAAGAAACTGGTAAATTAGATGAAGTGTTATCAAAACTCGGTGATTTTTATACCAAAGAGATAGATAATGCAGTAGGTAATTTAACAACTATGATCGAGCCGCTAATTATGGTAATTCTCGGTGTAGCGGTGGGCGGTTTTGTGGCAGCGGTTATTTTGCCAACTTGGCAAATGGCCGGAGCGATGTAGTTGGTTAGCATTTTATGTGCTATAATTAAGGTAAATATCCCGTTGTGGATAATTTTATTAATAAAGGTCGAAAAGAAAAATAATATTTCCTCCACTCGAGTGGAAAAAATAAGTTAGATTTTGCGAGATCATGAATCGCAAAATAAAAAAATGAAATTTAAAAAATTATGAAAAATCAAAAAGGTTTTACGTTAATCGAATTATTGGTCGTTATCGCTATTATTGGTTTACTTTCTTCCTTGGCTGTCATTGCCTTATCTGGCGCTAGTAAGAAGGCTGATGATGCTAAGGTTAAGTCTGATTTGTCTCAACTTAGAACTTGGGTCACGGTTAATTATCCAGATGTTACCGATTTTACTACCATTGGACTTACAAGTACTACAAATACTGGTTTAGTTCCTAAGACCGGAGTTACCTATACTGTTACTAATAATGCTAGTGGTTGGTGCGCTTCTGCTCCTTTGACTGGCGGTAGTGATGCTGCTAAATTTTTCTGTGTCGATTCCAAGGGTAGCTCTATTGTTACTTCAACTGCTTGCTCGTCTGGCAATCCTTGTCAATAGTTTCTTTTCTCTCAAAATCCCTCTTCGCGGAGGGATTTTTGTTTTGGCTGAATTTATGTTAAAATAAAGGTAAAATAAATTGATTTTTTATGTCCAAACACACTATCTTTAAGGCGATTGTTTATCTTTTTCTTCTGTTTCTGGCGGTCTTCGCGCTCGTATTTTGGTTTATCTACAATGGCGAACAAAGCCGAGATTATCAAAGATTGGGAGATTTGAAAATTATTCAGAGTGAGATGGCTGATTATTTTGCTCAATATAATACTTATGTTATTCCAGAATGTAACCCCGAAATGACCATCGATCAATGTGTCGGCAAGGGCGATCGCCATTTGGCTAATAGTAAGTTTTTTGATCCAATCAATTCTGGAAATTACCGTTATATTGTCAAAAGTCTGTCCGATGACGATTTTGCCATTCAGTTTTATCTAGAAGCTGGCGTTAGTAAGGTTATTCCTGGCGGTTATCTGTGGACCAAAAACGGAAAACAATAAAACCATGATTGCTCTGATTTATTTATTTATCTTTATTCTTGGTGCCATTGTGGGTAGTTTTTTAAATGTCGTGATTTTGCGGTTACATGAAGAAAAAAGTTTTGTCACTGGCCGTTCTCATTGTCCTCAATGTAATCATGTTTTAGGCTCGTTGGAGCTAATTCCGATTTTCAGTTTTTTATTCCAAAAAGGCAAGTGTCGACATTGCAGTAAAAAAATTTCTTGGCAATATCCACTCGTTGAACTAGTAACTGCTGTTTTATTTATTTTGGCTTTGACTGTTAATTTTCCATTCGGTCAAACTGACTGGCATGATTATCTTAGTTTGATTCGCGACTTGGTTTTTATAGGATTTTTGGTGGTTATTTTTGTTTACGACTTGAAATGGTATCTGATTCTAGATAAGGTCACAATTCCAGCAATTATTACAGCTTTGATTTTTAATCTGATTTTGGGTTTTTCGTGGCAGAGCTTACTGCTGGCTCTCGTTGTCGGTTTTGGTTTTTTTGGCCTACAGTTTGCCTTGTCAAAAGGCAAATGGATCGGTGGGGGAGACTTAAGACTTGGCGCTTTAATGGGTTTGATGTTATCTTGGCCAGGAGTTATCTTGGGTTTGTTTTTATCTTATATTTTGGGTTCAATTGTTGGTGTTGGTTTGTTACTCAAAAAGAAAAAGAGCCTCGATTCAAAGATTCCCTTCGGTACTTTTTTGGCAATTGGTACGATTATAACTTTGTTTTGGGGAGATAAGATCGTTAATTGGTATCTGAGTTTTTTAGGGTTTTAAATTATGAAAATAAAAATCGACAATTCAGGTTTTAGTTTGGTTGAACTCTTGGTAGCAATCGCGATTTTTGGCATTATGACTTCTTTGACTGTCATTAATTTTAAAACCGGACAAGATGCTAGAGATTTAAAAACAGACTCATTGAAAATGCTTGAAGCTGTTAAATTTGCTCAGACTTCGGCTCTGGCTGGCCAGACTTCCCCAGCTTACACCGCCTTGTCTTATGGCTTTGCTTTAAGTTCTAGTGTATCAAGTGATTGTCAGAAAATAGGTTGCGTTTATGTTAATACTAATGATGACGGTTATAAAATTTTAATTTCAGAAGCTCAATTGAATCTATCTCCAAAAACGACAGTTGCATCGTATAACAAGCCTTTTGTGGTAGATTTTAAAATTCCTCGAGCTAATGTCGTGATCAATAATGATTCAAATGTGACTAGCACCTCATTAATAATTCAAAATTCTTCGGTTCCGGAAATAGGTCATTATTGTTTAACAATTAGCAGTATTTCTGGCCGAGTGGATTTAACGAAACCGCCATATGTTAATGGCGCCGAATTGTCTTGCCCATAAAATATGATGATTAATTTAAAAAATCAACAAGGCCAAGGACTGATGGAACTGATCGTAGCCATTGCGGTGATTACGGTTGGCTTGTTTGCCGTGATGAATTTATTTTTGTCCAATTTTACGGCTGAACAAGAAGCTCGCAATCGAGTTGTGGCTACTAATCTGGCTAGAGAGGGTTTGGAATCTGTTAAAAATATCCGTGATTCCAACTGGCTTAGTTTTTATAATGGCGCTGGTAAAAATTGGGATGATAGCTTGACTTATGGATCTTATGTTCTTAATTCTAATTTCCCTGAAACTATTTCATTAGTTCCATTTGATAAAAATGATGTTAATGATAAAAAAGATAAAGTTTATTGGAAGAATGGGTTTTATGTTAATGGTGATAATACTGGTTCATCGACTATTTATAGCCGGGTAATCAATGTTAGAAATATTTGTTGTGTAATTAATAATGATACTAATCAGTGTGATGAAATGAGGAATTCGGTTAATCCTTCTGATTTAATTAAGAATAGCGAGTGTCCCACGAATGTTAGCAGTACTAAGATTGGTTTGGATGTAGTGTCCAACGTTTCTTGGACTAGGCAGGGCGGACAAAGCTCGGTCACTTTGCAAGAGCAATTGTTTAATTGGAAATAAGTTACAATGAAAAAAATCTTTAACAATTCTGGTTTCACTTTGATGGAAATGGTCGTGGCGGTAGGAATTTTTTCTATTCTGTCTTTAATGTTGGCTGGAATTTTTTTGAGTGCTTCTAATATGGAAAAAAATACGGCTAATTCCCAGCGCTTGCAAAATGATGGCCGATATATTTTGGAAAAAATAGCCAGAGAAATCCGTGGCCGAGAACTGGAAGCCCCGATATTTTCTACCTCTTCGCCGGTATTTTCCTTTTTGCCAGATGAATTCGGCAATAAGATTTCTATTTGTTTTAATTCCAGTACCCAAGTGATAAGATATTATATTGGTGATGATAGTCAGACTTATATAGATACAAGAAAAAATTGCGAGGATTATGGCGAAGATCTTAATGCAGCTGATGTAGCAGTGGAAGACGCGTATTTTTATGTTAAGCCGACAATGGAAGATGGTTGGAAAGAGAGTGGAGAAGATTTGCCAATTTTACAGCCTAGAGTGACGATTGCCTTTAAAATAAAAAATAGAAATTTACGGCCGGAGGATACCAAAGAACTTTTTATCCAGACGACAATTTCTAGTAAGGTTTATAGATAGTTTATGATTGAAATTAAACGCAAAAACCAAGAGGGGGTAATCTTGATTCTCAGCTTGCTGATGATGGCGGCTTTGTTGTCGTCGGCGTTAGCTTTTGTTTTTTTTGTTAATTATGATCTGAGCCAATCCAAATATACTGACAATTCCACGGTCGCTTATTATGGCGCGGAAACCGGTTTGGAAGCTAGTTTATATTTGCTCAGAAAAAATGGCCTTGAAAAAATGGGAAGTTCCACCGATGAAGATTTGACGGTAAAAAAAGTTTTAAATCAATCAGACCGTCAACAACTAGTCACTACTAATGGCAAGTCAACTGCGTCCTGGACTATTGCCAGTTCTAGTGATTACGAATCTGTTTTTTTAAGACAAAGAATTTATAGCGGTGAGTCGACAAAAGTTTTTTTCTTAAATCGCGCTTCTTCTACCTCGGGCAATATTGCTAAAGCGATTAAAGTTACCTGGTCCACGAGCACCGCAGAAAATCAGCCCAAAGTGCAAATTAATTTTACGCAGTTAAATCCTCAGGTAGTTGACGGCAATGTTGTTTTCTTGACGGATAGTAGTAACGTTTATAATTATCCGCCAAATGACAACTGTTTAAAATTCAAGGATGATAATGGTAATAATTCAGGAATAACCATGGCTGATAAAAAAAATTACGTGGTTGATTTTAAGATTTTTGGCGGTTCATCTGATTACATAGATAGGTTAGTGGTAACGGCCTATGATGATGAGCTATGTCATGGCTATCCAGACCAGCAAGC
This sequence comes from Candidatus Buchananbacteria bacterium, assembly GCA_903907165.1. Taxonomy (GTDB): domain Bacteria; phylum Patescibacteriota; class Patescibacteriia; order 2-01-FULL-39-33; family 2-01-FULL-39-33; genus CAIVNC01. The sequence goes on along the minus strand of CAIVNC010000021.1, from coordinate 6,091 downwards.
AATATCGAATTTGACTATTAATTCGGTTGGTTATTATAATGGTGTTAGTCAAAATGTCGTTGGTCAACTTTCACCTCGTGATCCGACCTCTGGCTTGTTCGGTTTTGCTCTTTTCTCTGAAAGCCCAATTACCAAAGATTAACCTATGACAAAAATAGAAGCGGAAAAAAGAATAAAGAAATTAAAAGATCAATTGCAAGAGATTGATCATGCTTATTATGTTCTCGATCGTCCGCTCGTTTCTGATGCTGTTCGCGATTCGCTCAAGGATGAACTTGAAGCGCTAGAAAAACAATTTCCAGAATTAATTACTTCTGATTCGCCAACGCAACGAGTTGGCGGTAAAGCCTTGGGCCGTTTCCAGAAGTATACTCACGCTGTGCCCAAATATTCTTTCGATGACATGTTTTCTTTTGAAGAGATAGAAGAGTTTGATGCCAAAGTCAAACGTTTTTTAGATTTGCCATCCACGACCGATTTGGAATATATTTGCGAACTTAAAATCGACGGCCTCAACATGTCGTTTCTGTATAACGACGGACTACTCGATAAAGCCGTTACTCGCGGCGATGGTTTTGTTGGCGAAGTTGTGACTCATACGGTCAAAACAATCGGCAGCTTGCCACTTAAGGTAGATATCAAAGAGCTTGAGGTCGGGGGAGAGGTTTATATGCCTCGCAAAAGTTTTGAGAAGATGAACAAAGAGCAGGAGAAGCGAGGCGAACAACCCTTTGCTAATCCACGCAACGCGGCAGCTGGTACGGTTAGGCAAATGGATCCCAAGGTAGCGGCCTCACGCGACTTGGATATTTTTATTTGGACAATTTATAATTATCAAGATTTAAATTTAAAAACCCAGGAAGAAATTTTGCTTCGCGCTGGCGAACTCGGTTTTAAAGTTAATACTAATCACAAAAAATATAAAAGCATCAAGGGCGTGATGGAATATTTTGAATATTGGCAAAAGAATCGCGCCAAGTTGGCTTATGATATTGATGGTATTGTTTTTAAAATAAATAATTTGGCGTATCAAGAAAAACTTGGTCGCACCGCCAAACATGTCCGTTGGGCGGCAGCTTACAAATTCCCAGCTGAACAAGTGACAACAGTGGTCGAAGGAATTGAAGTGCAAGTCGGCCGTACTGGTGCTCTGACTCCAGTGGCCCATTTGCGCCCCGTGGCTCTTGCTGGCTCGATTGTCAAACGCGCCACGCTTCATAATCAAGATGAAATCGATCGCTTAGATGTTCGCATTGGCGACACCGTAGTTTTGCAAAAAGCTGGCGATATTATTCCAGATATTGTGGAGGTCTTACCAAAACTTCGAACAGGCAAAGAAAAGAAATACAAAATTCCCGAGACTTGTCCGATTTGCGGTTCGGCGGTAGAGCGACGAGCAGGGGAGGCAGCGCATTATTGCACCAACTCAAATTGTTTTGCCAGGCAGAGTGAAGGGCTGGCTCATTTTGTGTCACGCCAAGCTTTTAATATCGACGGCTTGGGGCCAAGTATTTTGAATCAATTGCAACAAGAAGATTTAGTTAAGGATCCAGCTGATATCTTTTTACTTAAGGAAGAAGATTTGACGCCACTGGAACGCTTTGCAGAAAAGTCTGCGCAAAATCTAGTCCAGGCAATTGATGACGCCAAGAAAATTGAACTTGGCCGGTTTATTTATGCGCTCGGTATCCGTCATGTCGGTGAAGAGACGGCATTACTTCTCGCCAAAAATTTTCAAGAAGCGGGGCACAAAGCCACTAATCTAAACGTGAAAAAATATTTCAGTAAATTGTCGGCCGAAGAATTGAAAGGTATTGCTGGCATTGGCCAAGTGGTTGCCGAGAGCGTGGCCGAGTGGTTTGCCAATGAGAAAAATTTACAACTGTTAGATAAATTTGAAGCGAACGGAATTAATTTTGTTTTACCAAAAATAAAAGCTGGCACCAAACTCGCCGGCAAAATCGTAGTACTTACAGGTGAGTTAGAAAGTTTAAGCCGTGAAGAAGCCAAAGAAAAAATCCGTTTGGCTGGCGGCAGTGTTTCTTCGTCGGTCAGCACTAAGACGGATTATGTGGTGGCAGCGGGGGAAAGTGCCAGTTCCAAATATGCCAAGGCCAAGGAGTTGGGAGTGAAGATTATTGATGAAAAGGAGTTTTTGAAGTTATTGGAATAAAAAAACTTGTCTCGGAATTAACCTGGAGACAAGTTAGGTTTTGTGTCATGATCGATTTGCGGATCAGACCTTTTTCTTCTTTTTGTACATATACCCCACCTTTAGCAGGTTGGCATCGTTAAAACAGGTAAATCTTCCTTCTGTGCCATCTTGCCGTCGGAAGGTGATAATGAGTTGATAGTAACAGTTAGGATCTTGTCTTGTTGATATGATCGTGATCGGAAATTCTTCATTCCTGTATTCGATCCGGTCTTTTGGCTTAATTTCAGAGGCGATCACAAAAGTTGTGACCACCTTCCGATTGAAGTTCGGATCTTTCTTCGGCTTTACAGGGATGAAGCCCGAGCATTTCTCCAGAAGGATGTCTTCTTGGCGGTCTTTTGGGAAGACTCTGCGAAAGGTTTCTCCACCTCTTCGATAGCCCAAGATGAGGGAAATGCCAGTTTTTGTTTCCTTGACGATTCTTTTGACGGTGACGTGACTGCCACCCTTCGGTCCTTTGAAGCGATCGCCGGGCAGTAGTTCAGATACCTCGATTCCATAGCGATCCTCTTTGAAACGTGCTTCAATCTTGGCTCCCATGATTTCATCCTTTCTTTCTCTTGGTTTTTTTCACTTTCTGAAGACGATGGTACGGTTTTTTAAAACTGATTCCACCTTTTGAACCATCCTGACGCTGAAAAATGACCAGAGTATTTCCAGGAAAATCAGGATCCGCCTCAATTCCCAAAACATCGACAGGTTTCTTGTCTTGGTCCAGGAAGATTTGATTTCCGGCTTTGAGCTGGCATACAGGAATTATCGTGATTTCCGTTTTCATGATTTTACCCCCTTTTGGGATATATGTTGTTTCTAGTGCAAAAAGAACTACTGTCGGGAGTTAGCTTACTGGTAAATATCCCCCTTGTCAATATCTCAAAAAGTTTATATACTATCCATATTAAAGATTATTAAAGTAATCCATTTTTATGTCGTTGACCAAGCAGGAAGTAGAGCATATTGCCAAATTGGCCCGTCTCTCGCTGACCGAAGAGGAAAAAGAAAAGTATAGCCGACAATTGTCGGATATTTTGGCTTATGTCGAACAATTGCAAAAAGTCGATACCGCTCAAGTTGAGCCGACTTCACAGGTGACCGGACTCTTAAATGTTATGCGTGAGGATGAAATAGTTGACTCTGAAATCGAGAAGGAATTGATCGATTGTGCGCCGGAGAAGATTGACGGTTTTGTCAAAATTCCCAAAATTTTTGCTGATAAATAAATTACTATGGAATTAAATAAATTAACTTTAACCGAAGCTATAAAGGGTTTGCGCGAAAAGCAGTTTACCAGTGTTGACCTGACGAATGCTTGTTTTGAACAAATCGAGAAATTTGATGGCGAGGTTAAATCGTATATCACCCTGAATAAAGAAGAGGCCTTGGCTCAAGCCGAAGAAGCTGATCGCAAAATTGCTAGTGGTGACGAGTTGCCACCGCTTTTGGGTATTCCTGTCGCTGTCAAAGATTTGTTTTGTACCAAGGGGTTGCGTTCGACCGGCGCTTCGAAAATTCTAGAAAATTATGTCCCGCCATTTGATGCTACGGCGGTCAAAAAGATCCGCGAACAGGGCGGAGTTATCCTCGGAAAAGTCAATTTGGACGAGTTTGCCATGGGTGGATCAACCGAGAATTCTGGCTTCTTTCCGACCAAAAATCCATGGGATTTGGATAGGGTGCCAGGAGGCAGTTCAGGAGGGTCTGCAGCGGCTCTAGCAGCCGATATGTGCCTCTATTCCCTAGGAACTGACACAGGTGGCTCTATTCGCCAACCAGCCTCTTTTTGTGGCGTTTCAGGCCTTAAGGTGACTTATGGAAGGGTCTCCAGGTACGGTGTAATGGCCATGACGTCGTCTTTGGACACAATCGGCCATTTTGGCAAAAACGTCGAAGACGTAGCTTTGATCCTATCTTGTATCGCCGGCAAAGATCCTTTGGATTCCACCACTCCAGACGAGCCCGTTGATGATTATCTCAAGGAAATTAATAAAGATATTAAAGGTTTGAAAATCGGTTTGCCAAAAGAGTATTTTATTGAAGGCATGGACGAAAGCGTTCGTGATCTAATCTTGGCTGCCGCCAAAAAATTTGAAGAAATGGGCGCTGAAATTGTTGATATTAGTTTGCCGCATACTGATTTAGCCATCGCTGCTTATTATGTCATTTGTCCAAGTGAAGTGAGCTCTAATATGGCCAGGTATGACGGCATGCGCTATGGCTTGTCCAATCGTGATGATAAAACTTTGGAAGAAATTTACAATAGCAGTCGCGAAAGCGGTTTTGGCGCTGAAGTTAAACGTCGCATTATGATCGGAACTTATGCTTTGTCATCTGGTTATTATGATGCTTATTATAAACAGGCGATGAAGGTCAGAACTTTGGTGCGAGAAGATTTTGACAAAGCTTTTGAGAGCGTGGATATGATTTTGACGCCAACTGCTCCAACTCCAGCATTCAAACTAGGGGAGAATATTAGTGATCCGCTCAAAATGTATTTGGGAGATGTCTTTACGATTCCTGCCTCGCTCGCCGGTATCTGCGGTTTGTCCATTCCAGTCGGTCTTGATAATGGTTTGCCGGTCGGTGCTCAGTTACTTGGCAAAAGGTTTGATGAAAAGACAATTTTGCGAGCTGGTCATCAGTATCAGCAGGTGACAGATTTTCATAAAGCGAAACCAGATTTAAAATAATTTTAATTAAAATAAATAATTAATAAAAAACTATGGAAGGAAAAAATTTACTGAAAGACCAGCAGTTTTTGCTAGGACTTTTGGGAATGTTCGCCGTCGTGGTGACCATCGGTTTGATAGGCGTGTCAATCGCTTATTACAATCTGTCGAGTAAATCATCTGGTGATGATGCTTTCGTTGCTACTAATCAGCAACCAGCAGTTGCTGCCAACAACACTGCTGCTGCCAATCAAGCTCAGCAACAACCGGCTACTGTCAGCGTGCCAAAGAGTGCCAAGCCAAACGTTGAGTTGTTTGTTATGGCTTATTGTCCATATGGCACTCAAATGGAAAAAGGTATTATTCCAGTGATAGAAAAATTGGGTAATAAAATTGATTTTTCAGTAAAATTTGTTTTTTACTCGATGCATGGCCAAAAAGAAGTTTTGGAACAGTTGAATCAGTATTGTATCGAGAAACAACAAAATTCCAAATATCTTAGTTATTTAAAATGCTTCTTGGGTAGTGGTGATGGCGCTTCTTGCCTTACTTCCACTGGCATTGATTCTGGAAAATTAGCATCTTGCACAAAATCTGCTGATACCCAATTTAATGTCACAAAGAATTTTGACGACAAGGCTTCATGGCTCTCTGGCCAATTCCCAAAGTTTGATATCTTTGCCGCTGATAACACTAAATACAATGTTCAGGGTAGTCCAACTTTGATTATTAATGGTGCTGAGGCTCAGACTGGTCGCGATAGCGCCTCCTTGCTCTCAGCTGTTTGCGGCGCGTTCAATAATCAGCCAAGCGAATGTAAGGACACTTTAAGTTCAGCTACTCCAGCTTCTGGTTTTGGTAGTGGAACAGCCGCCGCTGGCGCTCCAGCCGCTGGTTGCGCAACGAACTAGCTTTCTTGACTTTTTAGTGTAATATAAGTAAAATTATCTGCGTACTTAGAAATGGGTGCGCAGATAGTTTTTTAGGAAACTCTTCCCCTCCTTTTCCAAGGAGGGGTTAGGGGTGGTTTTGGAACATAGAACATCACGCGTGTTTTTTCCAAGCTTCAAAACCCCTCTTAATCTCCCCTTGGAAAGGGGAGAAAGAATGCAAAAAATAATGGAGAGGTCGCATAGTTGGTCTAGTGCGCTCGCTTGGAAAGCGAGTAGGGAGTCAAATCCCTCGGGAGTTCGAATCTCCCCTTCTCCGC
>CAIVNC010000020.1 GCA_903907165.1 Candidatus Buchananbacteria bacterium | reverse complement strand
GATAAGATGGCAGTTCGAATATTGTCAGGTTTACCGGAAAATATAGTAGGTGACGGCTCAACAGATCTAACATTTCTGGAAAAAAAGGTAACTTCCTCGGGCATTTCAACTTTGGTAATATGAGCGGGAATAAGTTCATCAAGTAACGATTCTGCCCCAATAATAAAGGATTCGTGGTGAAACCGATTAGTCATAATGCCATCATGGAAATAGTTATTGAGGGCAACGATACTCATGCCTTGGTGATGGGCCATATATGATTTGACAATACCTAATTTTTCGTTTTTGGGAAGACGGGATGGAGTAAAATCGGCAGCCTCAAAAAAACCGTATGTTCCAGAGACACCAAGATTTTCTAATCTCTTTAAATTATTAAAGGCTTCATATGGTTTTATCGGCAAAGCTAACATCGTAGAATACGGCGAGACAACCAAATTTTTTATCTCTTCGGTTTTTAAACTCAAATCAGGAATTCCGAATTGTTGATATTGATAGTTGTATTGATAATCAAAAGCGAAGAATCCCGATTCAGATATTCCCCAAGGAATTGATTTTGAACGAGCATATTTAATTTGTCTTTCGATGACCGAAACTGTCGACTGCCAAAGCAAAGTATTGTCGTAATTTTTCATTAATAAAAGGGGCATCAAATACTCAAACATCGTGCCACCCCATGAGAGCAAAATGGTCTTCCCATTTACTCTGGTAAGGGGTCTGCCTAATGAGAACCAATGTTGTTCCGGAATCTGTCCCAAAGAAATGGCGATATAACTGGCAAGTCTGGCTTCGGTAGCAAGTAAATTATAAAAACTATCATCATTTTTATTCTCTTCAGCGTTGTAGCCAATCGAAAATACCTTTCGTTTTTGGTTGTATAAAAAGCCAAAATTCATACCCAAAACATATTTCATGACTCTGTTCCCGAGCAGTCTCCAAGATTCAGATGAGATAATGTTTTTTCGACGGTAATTTGTTTGCTGTTTGATGATTGACTCTCTCCAATAAACGATGTTTTTAACTTTTTCTAGGCCGATGACTTTCTCTAGCGATTCCTCAAGTTTTTGAATCTCAGAAAACAATTTTTGACTTTCTTTTATTTTTATTTCAAATTGGATTTTCTCTATTTTTTGGACTGCTTTAGAAATAATCTGGATTAAAGTATTTTCATCAATCTCGGACTTAAACCCAAGAGGAAGCTGTATTTTTTCAATATCGGCTAGATGCTGCCAATCTTCGATCCACGCAGTTTTCGTCGCATTCCAACCGTCTTTATCGATCAACAATTCATTCGGTTTAGCGGCGATTTCAAGACATGATTGTTTTACGGCAATCAACGAAGCTGCGAAGTTGCCGCTGTCGACGGTAGAGATATAAGCCGGATGCATAGTCGCCAGGGAATCTGTACGGTACCAGTTATAGAGATGCCCCTTATATTTTTCTAAAGAGTCGACTGTGTTTAAAGTATTCATTAGATTATGGAAAAGTTCGTCTTTGGTGATGAAACCGAAATCGTAGGCAGAGACAGCAGCCATCATGCCAAAACCAATATTAGTGGGAGATGTCCTATTGGCAATTATGGGTCCTGGTGATACTTGGAAATTATCAGGAGGAAGGAAATTGTTGTCTTTATTGGCAAACTCATCAAAAAATCTCCAAATGCGTCTGGCCTTTACCAGTAGTTCTTCTTGACTAGCTTTCGATAAAATTCGATTTTTAAGAACTTCAGGCCGGCTGATGTAGTAGGCGATGGCCGGAGCTGTGAGCCACAAAATTGAAAAAATAAGAGGTAAGTTGCTAAATCTGTGCAAATAAAATGTCCACAAAAGCAGGACACCTAATCCATACAAGGTAGCAGGGTACATTTTGGATAT
>CAIVNC010000019.1 GCA_903907165.1 Candidatus Buchananbacteria bacterium | reverse complement strand
GGATCGGTCAGATCATTAATTGCCACAATGGACACGCCTTTTTTTGCCAGAGCGATTTTGAAAGCGGCACGGCCGATACGACCAAAACCGTTGATGGCGATTTTCTTTGCCATAAATTTAAAAAATAATTATTTATTGTTTATATTATAGCACAAAAAATTTTGGAAATAAAAAAAGCGTCCGACATAGACGCTTACTAATCAATAATCACTTTTCAACTTTCCATTAAAGACAGCCAACAGAACGAGATAAACAGCAACCAGAAGCGGACCAACAACCATCGAATCGACAAAATTTAAAACCGTTTTCCAAAGAGATAGCTTCCCGTTTCCCATTTGAAGCCACTCTTTTTGAAACGCGCGAAAATAAATATAGAATTCGCTCCTGATTACAATTTTGACTTCTTTCGGTTTCCCGTATCGCCAGATAACCCTATAGATGCCTCGGCTAAATTTCCTGTTAGCCGAAATCAAAAACGACAAGTATCCTGGCCAAACGACTCGGAAAAGCAGAAATTTCTTCGACAGATACAAGCCGTCAACATTGCCACCGACAAAACGATAATCGGCGACCATACCAACGGAAACGAAGCGAAAAAGCGCCACCACAAACCCGACAAAAAACCAGATGACAACCAACAGCGCCGCCAAATGAATGATGCTGATCATGACCATGTCCTCCTATTATCCAAAGATCGGCTTTAGCAAAAAATAAGCCCACAAAACGACAGAAGCCAAGACGATAAAGATTATGAAACCGACAAAGACTTTCTTGCCCATTTTTTGCCTCCCCTCTCTTTCGGAATAGAGTTACCAAACCTCAAAGAAGAACAAAACCATTCCCCAGAACATCATTCCGGAAAGCACAAAATAGCGTCCAGCGCTGGAATATTCTGGCAATCTTTTTCGCCAACGGTAAAGGCCGAAACAAAAAAGTCCAAAAAAATTGCAAAAAAGACCAATCAAACTGAAAAGAATAACCGCAATCAAGAATAACACATTCATTTTTCTTGCTCCTTTCAATTGTAAAGATCGACTTCTATATTTTAATAAAATGTTCACTATTTTTTGGTCACCGGCACTTCAACAATCAAAGCTCTCTCCCCTTCTTTTTCGGCATCAATTCTGACGTCAACGCTAGAACGAAGCGTATGCCAACCGATGACTTCTCCTTTGCCATGCTTTGTAGAAACACGAGTGCCAATAGCTGGCAAGTTTTTGGCCAAGTCTTCATACAAATCTTTTTCGTAAGCCAAGCAACACTTCAAACGACCGCACATGCCAGACAATCTTTCTGAGCCACGATGAGCAACTTGTTGCTGTTCGGCAAATTCTGAAGTGACATTACCTAATTTTTTCAAATGAGTTCGACAGCACAAACCTAATCCGCAAGCACCAGTATCCCCCGTCAACTTGGCTTCATCTCTAACGCCAAGCTGATAAAGTCTGACACTTTTCTGATAATGGCGATTTAGGTCTTTAACTAAATTACGAAAATCAACCCGGCCATCAGCAATGAAAGCAAAAGTAATCTTTTGGCCATCAAGAGAAAAATGAACATCAATCAATTTCATTTCCAATTCATTCTTCTTAACCATTTCATGACAATATTCCAAAACCTCTTCCTTGTGTTTTACGTTTTCAGAATAGGTTTGCAAATCTTCATCATTAGCGGAGCGTTCGATCTCTACATCCTCTGGCAATTGACCATCCATGCCAAATTTATTACGATCACCAATATCAACAACTTTACCCAAATCAACTCCGCCGTCAACTTTGATAACCAAGTAGTTGCCGATTTTTATTTTTCTCTCGCCAATTTCGGCCGCATAAAATTTGTCCCACGAGGCCAATTGAACTAAAGCTATTTTCATATGTTTAAGTTTAATGATTCTTTTTCAAAATCACCCGCCCTAATCAACTGACTAAGACGGGCTGTTCTGAAATTAAACTTGAAAACGGGAGAATTCTCTGACAACAATCTTTTCGCCGGTTTTGGCCATCATAGTGTTGACCATATCGGAGACTTTAATACTATCATCTTTGATATATGCTTGATTGAGCAAACAAACATCTTCATAAAATTTGTTCAATTTTCCTTCCATGATTTTATCCCACATGGCTTCTGGCTTGCCTTCTTGCTTCAATTGTTCACGATAGATTTCTTTTTCTTTTTCAATAATCTCAGCAGGAATCTGATCAGGAGAGACATAAGTTGGAGCCATGGCTGCGATTTGCATACCGATATCTCTAACTAGATTAGTAAAATCATCAGTTCTAGCTACGAAATCAGTTTCGCAAGCAACATTGACGAGAGCGCCAACTTTGCCAGCGCCGTGAATGTAAGCGCCGATCAGGCCTTCGCTAGCAGTTCTCTCAGCAGACTTTTTAGCAGCTTTGATTTCACCGCGTTTACGTAAATTTTCAATAGCAGTTTCAATACTGCCACCAGCTTCTTCCAAAGCTTTTTTACAATCAGCGATTCCAGCTCCAGTCATATCACGAAGCTGAACAATAGTTTTTGTGTCAATGGACATATAGTTTAAACTATTTATAATAAGTTTTTAAATTTCAATTTTGCTTCAACTGGCCAATTAGGCATTAACAATAGAAGCGGAGTTTTTAGCAGCTAGATCTTTACCTTCTTTGACAGCAAGGTTGATCATATGAGAAATAAGTTCGATAGATTTAGTAGCATCGTCGTTGGCTGGAATAGGGAAAGTGGCGAGTTCAGGATTGATATTAGTATCACAAAAAGCGATAATTGGTACTTTTTTCTTTCTAGCTTCGGCAACAGCTGTTTTTTCTTTTTTCAAATCCAAAACGAAAACGGCAGTAGGAATTTTCTTTAATTCCAATAATCCACCGACAAACTTTTGCAATTTTTCAATTTCTTTATTGAATTCGACTTGTTCTTTCTTGGTATATTTTTCCAACATGCCAGCCTCTTTCTTTTCTTGCAAGTCCTTCAACTTCTTGATCAATTTGCTGACATTAGTAAAATTGGTGAACAAACCACCAAGCCATCTTTCATTGACATAAGGCATACCGCAATCTTTAGCGGCAGCTTCCATGATTTTTGTTCCTTGCTTTTTGGTAGCAACAAACAAAACGGTTCCACCATTAGCAACAGTGCTCTTGGTGAAATCCATAGCGATTTTTAATCTTTCCAAAGACTTTTCCAAGTCAATGATATGAACACCGGATCTTTCGCCAAAGATAAACGGCTTCATTTTTGGGTGCCAACGACCCTTTTGGTGGCCAAAATGGACACCGGCCTGCAATAATTCCAACACAGTTGGCATTTTTCCGCTGTAGGCGACTTCGCCTTTGACGGTTTGATTCTTTTCCATAGTTTTCCTTTCTTCCTCTGCCCCCTTACCCGAAAGTTGGCTAAAGCCAAGATTCAGAAGGAAATAACGGGAACATGGGTGATTATTTAATAAAAAAATTGCTTTTTCAAGCAACTATAATTTAGCAGAATAAAATTATTTTGTCAATAAAAATGGCCGGTATTGACAAAATTAGAGAAATATCCTAGAATAATAAATCAACAACAGAAATCTCTGTTTTGATAGACGCACAGTCAAACAACCTAAAAATACAGATAGAGGAGGTAGAATCATGAAGAATACCACGTATTACCTCTGGGCATTAGGAATATTTTTTACTGGATTGGTGCTTTTTGCGATAATTATCACCTTGATCTTTATCGTCTTGTCTCTACTTGACGGGTTTAATTTTTGGGGCTTATTGCTGGTTGTGATAATCCCCAGCTTATGGTCATTGCGCTTTACAATAATGGATGCGAATGAATATCGACTCCTTTGTCGAGAACAGACGTTAGCCACCCATGCGACCAAGGCCTTTCTCAGCGAGATGGAAAGAATTGGACTAAAAACAGACGACCCCCTATGTTTTAATGTTCTTTTGCAAGATCCTCACCTACTAGACAAAGTCTGGAAACTGCTGATTAATTCCCCGAGTCATGATGGGATATTTAATCAGGTGGCAATATGGCTTTTACCTTTCTCTGATGAACAAAGAAAGGCACTCCTTTACCCCTTAGTCTGCCTCGAATACGAGGCGGGGAATACTAATTGGGAGAAAAGAGGTATTTGGTATAACATTATGATGTCCTTAAGAACTGATTATTACCCCGCCCCTACAAGTACCCAGAAATGGAACAACTTCTTCAACAACCTCTCAAATCTCCTAGACAGGCCGAAAGATGCCAAGGAGAAGGAAAAAGAAGAAATAGAAATGAACAAGGCGGAACGTAAAATACAGAGGTGGATTAGAGGTGGGGATATTTATGCCCCCTAAATAAAAACACAAACGCCGACCAGGCAATTCGAAAGAAAAACCTGGTCGGCGTATTTTATTTTCTTGCATTTCTCTCAAATTTAACAACAAACCCCAACCAGCCCAAATCCTTGACAATTTTCGCCAAAAAGCATATAATGAGAACAATACTAATAAATATAGCTATGAAGAAAGACATCCATCCTAAATACAACGCTGAAGCTAAAGTCACTTGCGCCTGTGGCAATACTTTTACTATTGGTTCTACTGCTTCAGAAATCAACGTTGAAATCTGTTCCGCCTGCCACCCATTCTATACTGGCAAGCAAAAATTAGTTGATACCGCCAGAAGAGTTGATAAATTCCAAAAGCGCGCTGTCGTTGCCGAAGGCGAAACAGTTCGCAGCAAGAAAGTTAAGAAAGAAAAACAAAAGGAACTCAAGGCTGCCAAAAAAGCTGAACAAAAATAGCAAAGCTCTCATAAAAAAGAACCCTCCTTTAACTTGGGTTCTTTTTATTTAGGTAAATTTGAGCTATAATTACCCCGAAGCTTAAGCAATTATTAATCTCGGTTTTATACAATTTAAGCATAAAATCCAACCAAAAAACTATCGTGACTATTACTACTATTAATATGCAAGATAAACTCGCCAAAATCCAAGCTCGTTTTGAAGAACTAGAACGGCTCCTCCAAGAGGAAGCCGTGGTTTCTGATATCTCAAGGATTAAAGATATTTCCAAAGAATACGAAGACCTGAAAGAAGTTATTGAAGCTAAGAAAAAATTGGACAAAATTGTTTCTGACTTGAAAGAAGTTGAACTGATGATCGCTGAAAATTCTGACGATGACGAAATGAGAAAGATTTCTCTCGAAGAACAAACCGAACTTGAACAAAAGAAAAAAGAAGTCGAGCAAGAAATCATGACTCTCCTTTCCCCCAAAGATCCTAATGACAAGAAAAATGTCATCGTGGAAATCAGAGCTGGAGCCGGTGGCGATGAAGCCGCTTTGTTTGTGGCTGAACTTTTCCGATCTTACGCCAAGTACGCCGAAAACCATCGCTGGAAAATTGGAATTTTATCCGAAAATCGTATCGGCATCGGTGGCTACAAAGAAGTCATCTTTGAAATCACTGGCAAAAATGTTTATGAAATCATGAAATACGAAAGTGGCGTTCATCGTGTCCAACGAGTTCCTGAAACTGAAAAGAAAGGACGTGTCCATACTTCAACTATTACAGTTGCCGTTTTGCCAGAAGCTGAGGAAGTTGATCTTCATATTGACGCCAAAGATTTAAGATTAGAAACATTTTGCGCTGGTGGTCATGGCGGTCAAAGCGTTAACACTACCTACTCCGCCGTCCGCATCACTCACATTCCAACCGGCATTGTTGTCAACTGCCAAGACGAAAGATCTCAACTTCAAAATCGTGAAAAAGCGATGATCGTTTTGCGTTCCAAATTAATTGCCGCCAAGAAAGAAGAAGAAGCTCAAAAACTCGGCGCTAATCGCAATGCTCAAATCGGTAGCGGTGATCGCAGTGAAAAAATCCGGACTTATAATTTCCCTCAAGATAGATTGACTGATCATCGCATTGGTGAAAACTTCAGCCAATTACCAAATATTATGAATGGCGATCTTGATGATATTATCAATGCCCTAAAGACGGCCGCCGCCGCTCAAGCCTTATCAGAATAAATTATGAAAACTATCAGCCTTATTATTCCTGCCAGAAATGAAGCTGAAAACATCGGTCAAGTTTTAAAAGTGGTTTGCGAGGTCAAGGAAATAAATGAAATTATTGTCGTTGTAGATAATTGCACGGACAATACCGAAGAAGTTGCCAAAAGCTTTGGCGTTAAAACCCTTTACCGAGAAACATCAAATGGCAAAGGCTCAGCCATGATTGCTGGCGCTGAGGCCTCCGCTGGAGAAGTTATTATGTTTGCCGATGCTGATCTCATCAATCTAACCGTCGAACACATCAGAAAAATTCTAGAACCAGTTGTCAGTGGTAAAGCTGTAATGTCAGTTGGACTCCGAGACCGCGTTATGGGTCTGGGATTTTTTATTCCAAAATTATTTCCCATGTATGCTATCGGTGGCGAAAGAGCCATGACCAGAGAATTTTTCAACGGCTTAATTAAAGATCAAAATACAGAGGGCTTCGGCATTGAGACTGTTATGAACTTTACCGCCAGGAAAAATAATCTACCTGTCGCCTACCCTATTATGAAAAACCTTCATCAAGTTATTAAAGAAAAAAAATGGGGCTTTTGGAAAGGATTCTCTGGAAGAATCCAGCTTCTTCAAGAAGTTGAAAAAGCTAGAATAGACATGAAACACGAAGACAAATAAAAAAGCCGGCTTTAACACCGGCGGACATTGGCCATTGGGAGGAATGGTCAGATGCAAAACTAAACTTGTTCAGATTCCTCAAGGTGAGGAGCTTCTTCGGGCTTATAAACCTTATTCATAACATAACACAGCAAGGACATTGGCCACTCGTGGATATTCTCCTTGAGGTAGCGCAGAAAAAACACTACCAGAAAGGCAAGGCACAGCGGAATGAGCGTCAAGCACTGCAGAATAGCAAAAAAATTACTCAACCAAACCCCGATTTTTTTCATGAATATCCCCCTTTTGGAAATGAGATATGCGAGCTAATCTAAAAAGTGCTTGTCGTAAATATTAGCAAAGAAAAAGTAAAAAGTCAAACACTAAAATAAAATAGAGAAATAAAAAATCCGCGTTAATCAGTGCGGATTTTGTTTTAGCTTCATACTTCACCTACCATTTTTCCTCATTGTAAGTTTCCATTATTTTCCGAAATCTCTTCCTTTTCATTCTTGATTCTTTCAATTTACGACAAACATCAGGAAGAGTAATAAGGAAAACAGGAAACCAAAGAACTGACAGTACCAAGGTGAGGAGAAAATCACCCCAATTGCGATATTTACCACCTTGCCAAGTGAGGGCGATAAAAACAATCAGGGCAATAACGGTGTACCAAAAACTACCAGTCCATAATTGCGATTGAGTCATTTTATCATCTCTCCCTCCGGCTTTTCAGGCTCTTTATTCTCTTCACCGTCGTTATCATCTTCTTCCTCGTCAGAAATATTACTAGCAAGAAATGATGCCAGAGCAAAGAAGACGACAAAAAGAGCGCCAAGAGCATACGACCAGTTATAATGGCCGCATATTGCCGTAGCAGCAGTCAAGACTGCAAAAACCACTGCCAAACCAGCGCATATCAAAAAGGCCAAAAGTCCGATAAAAGAGGAGAAACTCATTTTGTAATCACTCCTTCCACTGGGATTTAAAGTGCGTCACCAACGGCTTCATCTTAACTCCAAATCCTTAAAAAATCAAGGATAAAAAAATCGACCCACATGATCATGAGTCGATGATTATTTTTCTAACTTCAAAGCAATACTTTCTACTCACAGAGATCTTCGGGACACCTCGGCTCTTGCCTTAGACGCCATAGATCAAATCCAAGTTCAATGAGAAACTTGACCGCGGTAACAATGAACACGCAAGATTCGACTACAGCCCTGATAATCCAAGTGACCGCCGTGACAGCCAAATATAAGACTACCAGTGGCCAACAGGCACCCTGAATCAATAAGAGACTAGTCTCATACTGGTCAGGACGAAAGTGGGCGTCATCTGAGGCGGCAAGAAGAAACATCTGCCGAAAAAAGAAAGCGAGCCAGCCAAAGAAATAAGCCGCGGAATTGAAGATTAGCGATGTTCTGCAGAGGCAAATTAATAGCACCAGACAGAGTAGGCCGCGCCAAGGAATTAAACTGTCCGGTTCATTACCCCATTCTTCATCATCTTCCGCATCACTGCTGTCCTCTTTTTCTCGATCAAGAATCGTGAGAAAAGCATAACAAAAAATTCCAAAGAGTAAACCGCCAAGCCACCAAATCATCTCAGTCAAATAGTCATAGAACGAGATGATCCCGATGATGACCAGGCAAATGATCGTGACTGGCCAGCCAAACGAGAGAGCGGCAACATCAAAAGCGGTCTGAGTCCATTTACATTTGCGACCGTAGCGCGAGATGTTAATCTCGGTCCAAACAATGGAAAGTAAGAGGCTAATGATAACACCCCAAAAGTAAACCTCTAAACAGGTCTTCATTTTCTTGCCCACCTTTCCGTGATAGAATTTAAAGGACAACCAGCAAAATACAATCTAAAATTAGCACAAAAAATAGTGGCCGTCAAATTCCAACTAATTGAAAATTAAGCAAATTATCGCTATAATAAAGCCATGAAAAACACTACTATAACAATAACAAAAGCTTTAGTCCAAGCGGCCTCAAAACTCCAAAAGTCCAAGATTAAAACGGCAGCCTTAGACGCAGAAATCTTGTTGACCCATGTTCTCAAAAAAGACCGTATTTTTTTATATACCCAGGGAGAGTATATCTTGAAAACAAGCGAGAAAAATCAATTTTTAAAGTTAATCGACAGGCGAGCAAAATATGAACCAGTTGCCTATCTGATTAGTCATCGTGATTTTTATGATTTAACCTTTAAAGTTGCTAGTGGTGTGCTAATACCCCGACCAGAAACTGAACTGCTAGTTGATACGGCTCTTGATTTTATTCGACAAAAATACCAACCGACGGAAAAAATTACGGTCGCCGACATCGGTACTGGCTCGGGCGCAATCATTATTGCTCTGGCCAAAAATCTAGAAAAAACCAAACATCAATTTCTAGCCATAGATACTTCAGCTAAGGCAATAAAGATTGCCACGGAAAATGCGAAGCTAAACAAAGTAAAGATAAAATTCATTAAGGGAGATTTACTCAAGCCGATCAAGAGCAAAAAAATCTCCGTTCTACTAGCCAATCTCCCCTACCTCAAAACCGATCTCAAATTAAAAGTAGCTGACGAAAAATCCATCAAATACGAACCGTCAACCGCACTATACGGCGGGCAAGATGGACTAGAAGTTTTTAGAAAATTCTTTAAGCAAATTGAGGACTTCAAATTAGCACCTGATTTCATCGCCATCGAAATAGACTCTAGCCAAGGCGCTAGCGTAAGTCGCCTAGCCAAAAAATCTCTACCGCAATATAGCATTGAAGTAAAAAAAGATTTTACTGGGAGAAATCGATTAGTGGTAATAAGCAAAAAAGAAAAAAATCCTCGGAATTAACCGAGGATTTTTTGAGTATATTTTATTTTGCTTCTTCTTTCTTTTCTTCAGTCTTTGGAGCTTCAGCTTCAGCTACTGGAGCAGGAGCTTCTTCAACTTCGACTCTTGGTCTAGCAACCATGACAACAATATCATCTTCATTTTGATCAACGATCTCAATGCCAGCTGGCAATTTCAAATCGCTAATCTTAATCACGTCATCGAAATCAGCTAAAACAGAAATATCAATATCAATTTCATGAATCAAATCTTTTGGCAAACATTTGACTTCAACTTCACTCAAACTGCTAATCAATGATCCGCCTTCTTCTTTTACAAGTCTTGATTCACCAATAAATTTAAATTCAACATTGGCAGTAATCTTCTCGTTCATATCGACGTGCTTCAAATCAGCGTGAGCGATCTTGCCATTAACTGGATCATGTTGGACATCAGCAATAATTACCTTGACCATCTTGCCATCAACCATCAAATCAACAATGGTATTTTCTCCGGCTTCAGCATAAGCCTTTTCAAACGGCACATAATCAATGGCAATGTTTTGATTTTCAAAATTGTGGCCAAAAATTACGGCTGGAATCTTACCTTCTTTTCTTAAGGCAAAAACCTTCTTGCCGATAACGTCTCTTTTTACGGCGTCTAGAGTTAAAGTCATATAACGTTTAAATTATTATCTTAATCAATTCCTTTACACTTTAAAGGATTTCGCAAAAAAAGTCAACCCCGACCTCAATAATGTGGCGGTTTTGGCCTAAAAACTGGATTAAAAGAAATTAGTCTTAATTTTGAATCGCCTTTTCCAGATCTTCTTTCTGCAAAAACTCATAGAATTCCAAGACCTCATCACCGCTAATCCTTTGATAATCCTTGAACTTAACTATCTCAGACCCATCAAGATCTGTCACGAGTCCAACCGAACTAACTCCTATAGAATTGGTCATAATAAGAGCCACAATGGCAGAATTACAACGACTACAACGAACATGAATCAAATGAGCTCCACGAGACTCCTCTAAGATCTTGGCTTCAAAGGGATCATAATGATAATGGCAAACCGGGCAATAGGAAACTAGCTTCAAGGTATCATCTGGAATTTGGCCAAAATTAGACGTTGGCGGTAATATATCTCTCATATGTTTATGGTTAATTTCACAATCATTTTCACACCCCTATTATACCACCAACCAAAATGGTAGGTCAAGACTCCTCTTTTTCCAAAAATAAAATTATTTTCTGGAAAAAATTGCTGATTTTTTAATGTTCAAATTAACACCAGCCAAAAAATACGAAATAAGCAAAAAACTACCGCCATAGGAAATATACGGCAATGGAATACCAGTTACCGGAAGTAGTCCGATACCCATACCGATATTAATAAACGTATGAATGAAGATTAAAATAATCGAAAGCAGGGCGATAAACATACCAAAATCATCAGGCGACCGAGCAGCTGTTCCATACAGTCGATAAAACATCAAAGCAAAAAGTCCTAGAATAAAAGCAACGCCAACAAAACCAAGTTCCTCGGCCAGTACTGCAAAAATAAAATCAGTTTGACTCTCAGGAATAAATTTTAATTGGCTTTGAGAACCAAAACCAAGGCCCATGCCAAAAAGTTCTCCGCCGCCAACCGCAATAACCGATTGATGGACATTATAGCCACGACCCTTAGGATCAAGATTAGGGTTTAAAAAAATCATAACACGATCCTTCTGATAACTTTGGAAAATAAAAAACCAGCAAGCTAAAAAGGCTATTACGATCGCCGACAAAATAACAATGGCGTGCCATTTATTTTTACTAACAAGAATAAAGGAAAAAAACCAAAGAAAAAACATGACCATGGCTGAACCAAAATCTGGCTGAAGTGAAACTAAAAGGAACGGCAATAAAACCACCAGGCCAATCAGGACCATTTGGCCGAATTTATGGATCGTTCTCGCCTGCCGGCTATAAACATCAGCTAAACAAAAAATCAGGAAAAACTTGGTAATTTCTACCGGCTGAAAAACAAAAAAATGAAGATTGATCCAACCCCTCGTGCCATTAATAGTTGCTCCCAGTGGCGTCAAAACCACAACCAATAAAACTAAGCTCAATAAATAACCAATCCAGCACCATTTGCGCCAATAATGATAATCAAGATTGGCCAAAAAAACCATGGCAATAGCACTAATAATCAACCAGATTGATTGCTTCTGAAAATTAATCAAAGCGCCATGACCCTGACCAAGAGCCACGCTATAAATAGCTGCTAGGCCAAAAAATGACAAAAAAATAAAACAGGCCACTAAGACCCAATCTATTTTTCTAAAATTAAAAAATATTTTATTCAATGACATTATTTTTTTAGAATAAGATTATTCGTGACCAAGAGCTTGAACTGGATTTAATTTGGCAGCTTTCTGGGCTGGATAGTAACCAAAAATAACACCAATAATCGTGGAAAAACCGAAGGCAATCAAAACAGAGTTGATTGGCAAATGGAAGGCCCAATGGAAACCAAGAGCTCCCGCCACAACGCTAACCAAAAAAGTAAAAATTATTCCCAGAATTATTCCAATGATTCCCCCAAAAACAGTCACCGCCACCGCTTCCCACAAGAACTGCCACAGAATCTGACTGGGCTTAGCACCGATAGCTTTGCGCAAACCGATTTCAAAAGTTCTCTCCGTAACGGAAACATACATAATATTCATAATACCGATACCGCCAACAATCAAAGAAATAGCCGCGATAGCTACGAGTAACAGCGTAATGCCACCAAAAACCGAATTAATCAAATCCCTAGCTTGAGCCATAGTAGACACGGCAAAATCATCATCGACGGGGTTAGTAATATTATGTCTTTCTCGAATCAAGCTTTCTATTTGAGCAGCAGTCTGATCTTGGGTGGCTGGATCAACAACTTCATCAACAATAAAAGTCAGGTAATCGATGCCCATGACAATCTTCTGAGCTGTCTGAACTGGCAAATAAACAAAATTATCATAATCAACACCAAAGCCGGCGCCCTGCGATGCCATTACGCCAATGACTTGGAAATCATTATGTCCAAATTTAACGTATTGACCAATGGGATTTTGAGTAGGAAAAAGCTTAGTCGCCACTTTACTGCCCAAAACCACAACCTTTTGTAAACCATTATCCTCATCGCTAGTATAAAAGCGGCCCTTGGCCACTGATGCCGTACCAATATTAATGAAGCCAGCCGAAGTACCCATAAAATTAACCGTTTGATTTTGGCTTTGATAAGAAATCGTTGACTGACCAAAAACTGCAGCGTAATATTCTTTAATATTCGGTAATTTAGCAATAGCCTCAGCATCGCTAATTTTTAAAGTAGTAATCTGTATACCTTGAGCAAGTCCAGTGGCATTAGCACTGGAATTTCTACCAGTATTTGGCACTTTAACTTCAGTCTGAATAACATTGGAGCCGAAACTTTCTAGTTGTCCAAGCACCAAATCCTTTATACTTTCTCCGGCCGATAGAACAATAATCACCGAAGCAATACCAATAACCACGCCAAGAACCGTCAAAACCGTTCTCCCCTTGCGGACAAAAAGCGAGCCCCAAGCTAATCTTAATGGTAAAATTATATCCATTATATTTCTTTTATTGTGTGATTAATAATTTTATAATTCTCATCAAAAAAACATTCTCCACCGAATTTTTTGTCTGCTAGAAATAACGGCATCCAATGAATATCGTCAGGAAACATCTTGTCAAACGGCAATTCATTAACACTGTGCCACTTTGGCATCATCTCTTCTGATTCTTCGGGCTCACCAGAAAAATTCCTCGCTTTATAAATATGAACTTCTAATACTTTTTCGCTTCCTGACTCGTGGAAATCAATTACTCCCATTTTTTCTAAAGTTTCAACCGTCAAACTAGCCTCTTCAAAAAGTTCTCGCCTAGCCGCTTCTTCGATGGTCTCACCTTCCTCAATCTTGCCGCCAAAACCATTCCACTTGCCAGCGCCAAAACCTCTCTTTTTCATACCTAAAAGAATTTTGTCTTCTTGATGGATCAAAACTAAAGTTAAAATCTTTTTCATGGTTAGATTTTAATTATTTTATCGAAGGCAATTTTTTTAATTCAATCGGCGAACCATCTGTCTTCATCGCGCCAGAAACTTTCAAAAAATTATTCAAAAGCCAAGAGCTTGATTGCACCTTACCGCTAGGGCCGGCACCAAAAACCATCTCACAACCGATTTCTTCGCAAACCGCAACCTCTGGAATATTTTCCTTGGTTCGATCACCGCCGTTAACAAAAATATCCGGCCTTATCTCTCTAAGCTCTTTGCAAACGCTTGTATCTTCGGGGTTTTCTGGATGACTAGTCAAAACAACTCGGTCCACCATCCGTAAAGCCTTAATAACTTCAACGCGCTGATCCTCTGGCATAAAGGCAAAGCCTTTTTTCTTCTTCAGCCAATTATCATTATTTAAAATAACCACAAGCTCATCGCCAAGGTCTTTTGATTTTTGGAACATCTCAATGTGGCCAACATGAATCGGATCAAACCCGCCACTGACAGCCACCACGATTTTTTTCTTTTCTTCGCTCATGATATTTTATTTTTATTTATTTTCCATGACAATGTTTAAACTTCTTGCCAGATCCACAAGGACACAAATCATTGCGACCAACTTTCTGGCCATCATAATGCGATTGATCATTAATCGCTTCGGCTTCGGTTCTTTGAGCTAGTCCGGCATCAGCAGTCATCGGTGAAGTAAAAGATGATTCCTTGCTCGGAGCTGAAAACTGGATATTGCGATGAGCTTCCTGAGGCATCTCCGCCGGCGCCATCATGCCTATTTTATAAATACTATAAACTAATTGCTTATTAATAGAGTTGAGCAACTCCTTAAACATAATAAAAGCCTCACGCTTATACTCCACCAAAGGATCACGCTGACCATAGCCACGAAGTCCAATACCATTACGCATATACTGCATGGTTTCTAAATGCTCAATCCAGTATTCATCAATTACCCGAAGCATCATGCTTTTTTCAATTTGCCTCATAGGCATTAAGTTTGGATTAGGATTAGGCAACATATTGATCCTAGACTCAAGATCATTATAACTTTCAACAGCTTTTTTCTTGAGATAACCGGACAAACGATTCTTGCCAAGATCGCCTTCTTTATTTTCTTCAATAATATTTTCAATTTTATCCAAAGCTAAACGATCCTCTTCTTTCAGGTGGAAAATATTTTTTACTTCATCATAAATTTCATCAACTTGCCATTCGCTTTCTACTAAATTGGCCGTTCTAGATTCAACAATGGCGTCAATTTCTTGACCGATCATTTCTACGATCATTTCCTTAGTGTCGCCATTTGCCAAAATTTCTCGGCGACGGCGATAAATCGTCTCGCGTTGCTTGTTCATAACATCATCGTATTCCACCAAATGTTTGCGAGTATCAAAGTTATTGCCTTCAACTTTTTTCTGAGCTTGTTCGATGGATTTGGAAATTAAACCATTTTCAATCGGCATATCATCAGGGATACCCAGAGTCGTCATCATGTTTTTCATTCGGTCAGAACCAAAGATGCGCATCAAATCATCGTCCATAGAAACGAAGAATTGAGAAGCACCAGCATCACCTTGACGTCCAGCACGGCCACGAAGCTGATTATCAATACGGCGAGACTCATGACGCTCGGTACCAAGCACACAAAGACCACCAGCAGCCACAACCCTCTCATGTTCTTTTTCATCAAACGGAAAACCACCGAGAATAATATCGACACCACGACCAGCCATATTAGTAGCCACAGTCACAGCGCCAAATTTACCAGCCTGAGCAATAATATGAGCTTCTTTTTCATGTTGCTTGGCATTCAAGACTTGGCATTCTACACCTTCACGAGCAAGTAGGTCAGCGATCAATTCATTTTTCTCAATAGAAATAGTACCGATTAACACCGGCTGTCCTTTGGCATGGCGCTCTTTGACTTCTACGGCCAAAGCTTTGAACTTGCCCATTTCATTTTTGTAAATGCGGTCATTCAAATCGATTCTAATCATTTGGCGATTGGTCGGAATTGTCACAACTTCCAATTTATAAATCTTGGAAAATTCTTCAGCTTCAGTGGAAGCGGTGCCGGTCATGCCGGATAATTTTTCGTATAATCTGAAATAATTTTGGAAAGAAATCGTAGCCAAAGTTTTGCTTTCGCGTTGAACTTCTAGATTTTCTTTGGCTTCAATAGCTTGGTGTAAACCTTCGCTATAACGGCGACCAAACATCAACCGGCCAGTGAATTCATCGACAATAACAATCTCGCCATCTTTGACGACATAATCAACATCTTTTTTAAACAAAGCCTGAGCCTTGAGAGCTTGTTCAATATGATGAACTTCGGTAATCCCGCGATCAGTATAAATATTGTCTACGCCCAAAGCTTTTTCAATCTTGGCAATACCCTCTTCGGTCAAAGTGGCGGCGCGTAGCTTTTCATCAATTAAATAATCATCTTTTTCTTGAAGTCTCGTGACCAGCTTAGAAAACTGGTAATACTTATCAGTCGACTCAGCATCTGGAGCAGAAATAATCAGCGGAGTTCTAGCTTCATCGATTAAAATAGAGTCAACTTCGTCGACGATAGCATAATGCAAATCTCGTTGTACCATTTCCTCGAGAGAGCTAACCATGTTATCACGAAGATAATCAAAACCGAATTCATTGTTTGTACCATAAAGAATATCGCAAGCATAAGCCTCGCGACGAGAACAGCGTTCCAAAAATTTAACATCCAAAGTCGGCTCGCCTTCTAGCGGTTCGCCCTGAGAAAGATTAGCATTAAAACGATAAGAACTATTTTGTTGTTGAATACAACCAACAGACATACCCAAGAAATTATAAACCCGACCCATCCAATCAGCATGGACGCGAGACAAATAATCGTTGACAGTGACGAGATGCGCGCCCTTGCCAGATAAAGCATTGAGGTACATCGGACAAGTAGCGGTCAAAGTCTTACCTTCACCAGTTCTCATTTCGGCGATCTGACCACGATGAAGAACGATACCGCCCATCAGCTGAACATCAAAATGGCGCTGACCCAAAACACGCTTGGCCGCCTCACGCATAGTAGCAAAGGCTTCCGGCAAAATTTCATTTTCAGTTTTACCACCCTTGATCAGCTCTCGAAGCTTCTCAGTCTGAGCTTTTAACTGCTCATCGGAAAGCGCTGAAATTTGCGGTTCTAAGGCGTTAATTTTCTCGACTTCAAGCCTCAAATCATCCAAAACTTTCTTATTTGGATCCCCCATCAGTTTGTTAAAAAAAGATAACATAATTTTATTGTTTTTAAGCCCGGCAACAAGCGATTTTCGAGCAGTTTTTTACTAATAAATCTTAGCAAACTATCAGAAAAATAGCAAATAACAACATAGACGGGCTAGTGGTGTCAAATTTGGACAAAATAAAAACTCTTGAGTCATACCGACGTTTTGATAACGTGATATAACTCAAGAGCTAAGGATTCAAGTGAAACAAGGATCAGGCGACCAGTGACCGAAGGACGAAGAAGCGATCCAGTGGGAGGCCCTTCCAGTTGCGCCCTAAAGGATAAAGACCAGCACCAGGATAACCATCAACCCTGACATAGATGAACACTACTAAATACTCCTCGCCAACCTTTACTAAAAAGTCATTGCCATGTTCATCTTGGCTCAAGTGTTTGCGGTATTTAATCAGAAATTCCAAAATCTGATCCTGTTCCCAAACCAATTCGTCCTTACGAACCAATAGAGAGTCGATGAATTCTTCAAACGTTCCAACCCTGGTAAGCTCGTAGGGCACAACTTCAACTTGAGGAGTCGGCGTACCACTTTCCAACTTCTCTAAATTATCGTCGAATTGAGCTCTGAAATCAGACCTCACACCTACAATGGATCTTTGACCATCGCAGGGACCGATCATTAAACGCTCACCCAGATCAAGCTGGCGAAGATAGGGCGTTTCCTTAGGTAGAGTTCCTGTGATCATAATTACAATCCTTCTTTCTGTGGTATATTTGCCGGACAGTAGTCATAGCCACAAAATCCCAATCATTTAGAATCTTATGGCTATGACTACTTGAAGTAAATTGAAAAGTACATTATTACAGGATAGCACATTTTAGACATTTTGTCAATACTAAGTAAATATTTTATCTAAATTTAGATTAAATTATTGAATTTATGCATCCCGTCCCCGCATTTCGCATTCTCCTGCGAGCATTGAAAACCCCAGCTACAAAACCAAACGGAAAGAAGACGGTTTCCGGCCACCATATGCCAGCAGGCAGATGGTTGCAATAGGAAAAGATTTCACCTGAGCCATTACCATACCTTAAAGAAAATAGATAAGGAATTGTAATGGTGAATTGAAATCTAGTCTTCTTAGAGTGAAGTGTTTTGTCTGGGGTTT